>JAUUZM010000132.1 GCA_030589965.1 Bacteroides sp. | reverse complement strand
GGGCAAAGGTTTCTGTAAGATTATGGGTTGCCGGTTTTTCCAGGTATACATGGATGCCTGCTTTGGCAGCAGCCAGGGCGATGGGAACATGCCAGTAATCTGCCGTAGCGATTACAAGGGCGTGTACTCCTGATTTTTCAATCAGATCCTGGTAAGTTGGATAGATGGTTGGTTTGCTGTCATCGGTAGTAACGGTTTCCCGGGCCGTCTTAACATTATTTTCAAACAGGTCACAGATTGCGGTTATCCTTACATTCAGGTCTTCCTGTTCCTTGTAGGCTTCGATGCGTTCCGGCTGACTCTTGCTCCAGCTCTCCAAACGTTTGGGATGCATAAATCCGATGGCTTGCAGCAGCTGTCTTCCGCGGTTTCCCGCTCCGATGATTCCGATATTTATGCGCTCGCCTGAACTACTTAGTTCCTGGGGTATCGCTTCCTGGATATTGAGTTGACCCAGGATGTCTGCACGTTTGGCGGCTTCCTTTTCGGATTTCTCTTTCCAGATGCCAAAATCTTTCTTTGCGATCCAGCCCATACCACCAAGAACCGGAATGGCGGCCAGGGATTTAATAGCATCCCTTCTATTGAGTCCTTTATTACTTCTTGCCATTATTACCTGTTTTTTGATCTGAAAATTAAAATATCAAGTCCCATATATTGTCCGGTCGGAAACATAGAGATTACCAGAAGTGCAATCAGCTCAATCAGGTTTTTATCAACGATCAGGTAAGATCCTTCCTGTCCAAATGCATAATCGAGTCCGGCGAAAGGCGGATGAGACAAATAGTAGAGTGCAAGGAGTCCCACGCCTGCAAAACAGGAAATCCTGGTTAATAGTCCCAGGAACAATCCAAGTCCAATAAGAATCAGTCCCCATACATTTAAAAAATCAATCACCTGGACCACTCCCTCATTTCCGGCCATGGAATTGAACAATCCACTTAAAAATCCCTGTGAACTCAGGAGATATCCCTTGGCTGTCCATTGCGGGGAAAATAGTTTTACCAGTCCCTCGTAAAGAAAGTGCCAGCCAATTAGTACCCTGAGAATTGTTAAGGCCCTGAGTTTTCCGGACCCAATTCCATCTCTTTTATTCATATCTGATATTGTAAAAATATATTAAGTGGCAAAAATAGTCATTTCTGAAATAACTAAAAAAAAAATAAAGAATCTCAACGAGGTATTATGCTACTTAATGGTACCTGATTATTTTTCTGACCGCAAGATTCTCAGTATCAGAGTAAACTTGAATGAAATAGATCCCCTTCGGTAAAGAACTTGCATTGAGGGAAACTTCATATCCATCCTTTACAAGCTTTTGCTTAACTAACCTGCCTGTTGCATCGTATAAAACTATTTTCTGAACCGGCTTGGAAGATTTTACTGTTAGTTGATTGCTGAAGGGATTTGGGAATATATTTATTTCATGTTGATCCTGCGGAGAAACTGATTCGACGGTCAATATATCAACATGCAGGAGATTAGACCAGGGGGAGGTTCCGATATCATTTATGGCCTTTAAGCGATATTGATAATTTTCCCGCTGAATGTTTGTATCCCTGTATGATTCCAGGTTCTGATCCAGGGTATCCAGGACTTCAAAGGTTTTTCCATCATCGATGGATCTTTCAAGCACATATTGACTTTCATCCAGGGCAATATCCAACCATTCCAGGTCAATATACCGGGAGCTGTCCGCCAGTGAATAATCTGTTGCTTTCAATCTTCCCGGGGCATCAGGACCAGCTCCATATTTCAGGCGTTCAGATAATTGGGCCTCGTACAGAGACTCAGGATTTATACTTTTACCTGTTCCTTCAATGTATCCCACCGGATTAGGAAAAGGACCTTTATTATTTACTGTTCCCTTACATCCAATAGCATAATTCTGTCCAATGGGTGGTTTCTGGATTACAATCAGATTATTTGGTGCTGATACATTCCAGGCGACCTGATGCGTTCCGGTCCAGCCATGACCGGTACCATAATCCCCCCGGTTGTACAATCCCAATACCCTTGCCGTATTATCCGAATTAAAAGAGGTATTATCCCAGAGAAAACCTGAACCCCATCTGCGGTGCCCTTCAGAACCAGTGTATTCTTCAACCGAACTGCAAGCCGTGAAGACCATACCTGCTACCGAGCTAGTACCGTTTGAAACAAAGGCATGCCTTGCCCGGGAGGCATAGCAACCTTTAAATAGAATGTTATTACAGGCGGTTCCAAGGTGAAAATTATATCTGTCCGGGGATTCTACTTCGCTATGCGGCTCAGTGGCTGAACAATCCAGTATGCTGGTTCGTGTTGCTCCTTTCAAATAGAAACCGGATTTTCCAAAATGCAGGACTGTAACATTTTTTGCCCATGAATCTTCAACGCCTTCGAATTCAATACCGTCCCATGGATGATTTTCATCTTCAGGTCCGGCCGTCTGGATATCAATTCTGAGATTCTCTATACCCGTTTCGGTGATTAATCCATCTCTAGTATAGATCCAGGCATATGCCTGGGACAATGAGCGGTCAAGTTCGTGATAAATGGGAGCGTCCACTTTGATTTTGTTACCTTCAATCCGGGCAATAAACCGGTTGAAATACATATCGATCTCACCGGGTTTCCAGAGAACATCGCCCGCTGTTCCACCATGATCCACAGCAGCCAGCCATTTAGATGTACTGGGATGCCTGATGATTATATTATCCCCAACCGTGTATTTTGAAGCATCTGCCACCTCGAAGGTACGGCTGCCGGCAGGGATGTATTGACTCGTAATATTCTGACGGGATCCTGAAGCTTCAGCTCTCCACTTGGATACATCCTTGCCACCAATTTCAATCAGCGTGCGCCTGTCAGTACCTTTCCCCTGGATTATGGTGCTGGCCGAATCGGCACCTTTCCCCGATCCTCTTAGTACCACTCCGCTGTGTTTTATTTTTAGTACTCCATGAAGGGGATACAGTCCGGCTTTCAGAAGGAGTGCTCCACGGTGACCATTAGAGTCCAACGCCAAAGAAGAAACTGAGTCTATGGCCGATTGTATATGAGCCGTATTATCCCCAGAGATGGCGGAAATTTCCAGAACATTGGGAAGGACCGGCAAATCATGTTCTCCATTTTTGTATCCGGCATGAGAGAAGTCCGGGATATAGTTCCCATCCTTATCCGAATGATACACAAGCCGGAGACTGTCATCGTAGTGTAAAATAGAGGATTGATACTGGGCGGATACCAGGTTTGAAGCAAGTAATAGTAAGCCTGCCAGAAGATACCTTGATTGAGAGATTGGATTCATGAAAGTATAAGATTTTTAAAAAATGTTCTTGGAACTCATCCTATTGAGCCAGAATAACCTTGTATCTGAGTGTAATTTCTTTGGATTTTAAGGTAATAATATAAAGTCCTTTTGATAGCCCTGACAGGTCAATATGAGTTGTTCTACTCATGATATTATTTCCGGCTGCTGCAAGTCTACCACTTAAGGAATAGATTTCATAATTGAATATTTCCGAAGAGGGATTGTAAATATTCAGGGTTCCATAACTTGGATTCGGATAGACAGAAAACTCATTCTTGCGCAACTTTTGTACATGATCATCATTGCTCAGGGCAGCAGATATCTGAAGCTTTGCAATCCCAATGGCATCTTCTCCCCGTGCGGTATAAAATAAATACAGTGATGAGTCATTGTCCTCAAAAACATAAGGATCACGCAGCTGGTTAACATATTCCGGTGCACTTGAGGTTTTCGAGGGGGCTGGTGTATACTGACCCCCTTCCCATCCGGGAGTTGCCCTCATAAGTTCAATGGGCGGATAGGATGCATTCCAGTTTTTCCAGTCACCAACGCTTAAATCTATCGTTGACATCTGGATTCGCTCAGGGGAATCTCCCCGCCGGCTATAAAAAATTTGCAATTCATCTCCGACTATCCTGACGGCAGTATGCCTCACACGCAACACAGATTTTTCAATACCGGCACTCGTAATATCACGCTGAAAAGGATTGTCAGAGTGTTTTTTCCATAATCTATCTGTAAAATCGAATCCGGCCGGGGCTGTCCAGGGTGAATCAGCGTCCAGTGCTCGGTAAGGAGTACCATCGTTGGTTAAGGCGTATAGATTTTGTTGGTATCTGAAAACCCGAAAATAAGAGGGACCCAGAAAAACAGGTTTAATACTGTCATAAAAATGAAGACCATAGGGGGATGGCGCAACATAGCTTAACTGGCTGCTAACCTCGATCCCATTAACATAGGTTGATGAACCGCTGTGGAAATACAGAATGATCTGCCGGTTTTCATGATCCACATGAGCATCCGGAGAGGCAAGATGGTTGCTGGGAATACTGATGCCGTTCTCCAGGTAAATTTTCTTTCCCCCATGATCCAACACCCCACGATCCCCAACATTTACATCGGAGCCGATCTGGTATAGATTCCAGGGACCCTCAATTTCTTTTGCCCAGGCCATTCGGATGTAATCACCTGAATGATGAGCAAAATAGATATAGTAGTTTGCCTCAGGATTCGCCCGGTTTTCCGGGGTAATCCAATCAGGGATGCGAATTACAGAGGGTCCATTGATATTTTCACCTTCCTTAGTAACACCGGCAGTTATAAACATGGCTTGTGTAATGATCGCTTGGCTATTGTTGATCCTGATGGCTTCATATTTTAGACCCGACTGTCCAGACAGAATTCCGAGAGAAATGTAAAACAGCAGTAATGTAACACCTATGAACTTCATCAGTCTTCCTGTCTAATTTGCTTTAATAAATTTTACAATATTAACTCCGTACTCGTTTTCCGCTTTTAGCAGGTATATCCCACTGCATAGATGTGCAATATTAATCCTAGAAGAATTCGAAGTTGAAGTTTCATTATAAAGGGTCTGACCCGTTAAATTATTAATCATTATTTTATTGATTCCAGAACCCGCAAACTTCACACTCAGGATATGGTTTGCCGGATTTGGGAATACGCTTAGTTTATGAGCAACTTCATTGTTCTCAGAAACTGTACTGCTGAGGAGCTTTTTGTCAATCAAAAGGAATGCTTTGCCTTCGGGATCATCCGGGTGTTTCCAGCCGTAAAAGAGAAGCATTCCTTCGACCATGCTGCCATCGGGTTTTTTGACAGGCTGGATATTATTGAATTTCCAACCGGGATAGAGGCTGGTGTCCGGAGTAATATCCTGCAACATAGTCCATGTATCTCCCTTATCTGTAGAAATCCACTCTTCAATATTCCCTCCTCCGTGTTTGTCCATGTAACCATCCGAATTAAAATATCCTTCTCCTATGATAACATAAGCATGCAGGGTACCGTTTTCGTCTTCTGCAATATGGCCGCTGTTCCACTCGTGGTTGGACTCCGTGATGCGGGTATGTTTCCATTCTCCCTCAACAAATCTGACGTAATGATAATCAAGGGAGTCTTCATGCTGAACATCCGAAAGGTTGTGGAGAAAACTAACCTCGTCGTTCTTGTTTACCAAAAGGGAAGGGACAATACTGCTTCCACGCCATTCCGTATCCCAGATCATACATTTGCTGTTTGCTGTTGATAGATCAATGGGCGTCTTAATAATCTCACCTTTATAGTTCTTCACTTCATGGGTTCTAAGGTCAACTTTTACATAATATAGATTGTAGTTGTAGCTAACCCGGCGATTTTCGTAAAGGGGGTTATGCTGTCTCGTCTTGTCCAGTTCCCCGCTGGCTATTTCCTCGGGAGATCTTGGTCTTTTATAATCGTCATAGGCGAAGAAACCTATATGTAAGTAATTCCCATCATTGCTCACTGCCTTGCCGGGGTAGATAGACCAGTCGGTATCCATTCCCAGGTGGATGTCAAGGTCCGTCACATCATTCTCCGGTGCCTCCCAGGTTTTGCCCTTGTCACTGGTAATGCGATAGGTCCATGAGCTGTAGTGTCCATCCGTCCGGTAAAATACCAGCTGTTTATCATCGTAAATCCGACTCATCCAGGGATAAGACATTTTGGATGAGGGTGCAGTGGATATACCCCAATCGGCCAGGCTGCTTCCGATGCTAAGGGCCTCATTTGAAACCAGGTGTTTGCCCAGATCGTGATGCCAGCCATAGAAAATATGCAGTTTTTCCTCCATGTCTGCCCATATAACGGGTCCGTCATGATGATCACTTGATTCAATGCCCAATGTTACTATGTTGGAAAATTTCTCAGATACCACATCAAAAGTAAGCACCATGGGTTTTGTTTTTGATTTACCTGTTTTTCCGGCATCTGCTCCTGCATTAAATGCGAGATAAACTTTCCCGTTTACATACACACAATTAGGTCGCTGCCTGGCATCATAGGTCATTTTTATCTGACCTTGTTCCCCAAAGGGAAATAGTCGAAAATTCGATTCATGTGATTTCTGAGCCTTTAGCGAGGGAATAATAAATGCCAGGGCAAGCAAAGAAACCAATATGTTTTTCATATTTTCCTGTTAATTTAGGTCACAAATATATTATGTTCAACTGATTATTTATAATTAGGAACAGGAACTGGAAACTGATTGTCTCAGGGCTTTAGAAGTTTGATTTCAATTAGCGTATTAATCGTTCCTGCAACAATTGCTGTAAATCCCTTCGACCATCTAAGATGCAATGAATGTGAATTTTACTTTCTATTATATGATAAATAATTCTATATGGTTTGTAATGAATCTCTTTGTAATTGAATATACCTATTCTTTCTAACTCAGGTGGAATATGACCTCTGTCTGGAATAATGGATAAGTTCTTACAGGTTTCTTCTATTTTCTCTAATAGGTTTTTAGCTTTTGTGACAGAATCATAGGTTGCAACATAACTATATATATTAAATAAATCTTCTTCTGCATCAGCAATAAAATAGATACCATATCTTTTCATTTATTCTCTTCTTTTATCCTTTTACGAGTATCATTAAAAGTTTGATCAAATGATTTGACATTTCCATCTTTTAAAGATTTATTACTCAATGCTAATATTTTCAAGAAAGCAAGGCTTTCCTGGGTCTGTTCATATAATTTGATATCCTGCAAAATGACTTTTGCTTCTCCATTTTGAGTTATGATCATTGTCTGTTGATTTTTCGAAACATCGCGAATCAATTGTGATGCATGAGTTTTCAAATAACTTATTGGTTTTATTGCTTCACTTGCTCTCATAATTCTCTCCTTATATTGTATTTAAAAATTTGTCGACCTAAATATAGTCATAATATAGGTTGCATGCAGATTGTTTTGATATATTTATCGCTGCTATCGTTGCTTCTTAGCCAAAAATTAACTAAATCTGCATACTTGATCTTTAACATCAATTATAGCCAGCTATGAAAATCTTATCCCTAATTACCATTGCAGGTCTGATCTTTTGCATCTCAGGATGTGGAGGAAGGCCTCAAAAATCAAGCGATATGGAAAAAGTAGTACTAATGACCCTTGATCCTGGGCATTTTCACGCTGCCCTGGTGCAGAAGTCCATGTATGATCAGGTAGACCCCAGCGTTTATGTATATGGACCGGAAGGTGCAGATGTAGACATCCACCTGGCACGCATCGAAGGTTTTAATACAAGAGCTGAAAATCCCACATCCTGGATTGAAAAGGTTTACACAGGACCTGATTACCTTGAGAAAATGATTGCAGAAAAACCCGGGAATGTAATGATGGTTTCCGGTAATAATGCCAGGAAAACGGAATATATTAAGACTGCCATTGAAGCCGGTTTAAATGTTTTTGCCGACAAACCCATGGTGATTAATGAGGCCGATTTTATCCTGCTCGAAGAAGCTTTCAAAACGGCCGGGGAAAAGGGTGTCCTTCTTTACGATATCATGACTGAGCGCTTTGAAATAACCACGGTTATTCAACGTGAATTATCAAAAATATCTGAACTGTTCGGAGAATTGAGTACGGGCACAGCTGAAGCTCCGGCCATCACCAAGGAGAGTGTTCATCATTT
>JAUUZM010000035.1 GCA_030589965.1 Bacteroides sp. | reverse complement strand
GAGAATTATTCAGACTTTTTGAGTTCTTTCAACTCTCTTTCCATCTGGTATAACTGCCTGTACATATCGGGAAGTTTTTTGAAAACGGCAGCAGCCCTTTTGAATAACCTTACGTCGATGGCCGGAGAACCCAGGACCATTTCTTTTTCCTTCAGATTATTTGGAACACCTGCCCGGGCACCAATGATAGCTCCGTCACCAATGCTTACATGTCCAACGATCCCAGCCTGTGCTGCAATAATTACCTTTTTTCCGACCTTTGTTGAGCCCGCGATCCCTGATTGGGCAACGATCACAGTATGATCTCCAATCTCTACATTATGTGCGATCTGGATCAGGTTGTCCATTTTTACCCCATTACCTATTCTTGTGGATCCCATGGTAGCACGGTCAATGGATACGTTTGACCCGATCTCTACATCGTTGCCAATAATCACATTTCCAACCTGGGGCACTTTTCTTCTGGATTCAGTTCCTTCTTCCATAGCAAAACCAAAACCATCAGATCCTATTACTGTTCCGGCATGGATCACACAGTTATCTCCAATCTGACATTCCTTTAATACTTTTACCCCCGGGTAGATAATGGTATTATTACCAATGCTGACATCATCGCCAATAAAAGCCTGGGGGTGGAGCTGAACATTATCACCAATCCTGGCATTTTCTCCTATAACAACAAATTCCCCTATATAGAGATCCTTACCTGTTTCAGCTGTGGAGGCGATACTGGACAAGGGACTGACCCCTGATTTTTTGGGTTTGGATTGTTCATACAGGTCCAGCAAACCTGCAAACGCCTCATAGGCATCTTTAACCCTGATCAGGGTCGCCTTAACTTCTTTTTCCAGCTTGAGATCCTTGCTGATCAATACAATGGAAGCTTCCGTATCGTAAATATATTTCTCGTATTTCGGGTTAGCCAGGAAGGCGAGAGTACCAGGCTTTCCCTCCTCTATCTTTGAAACGTCGTTCACTGTTATAGTCTCATCCCCTTCAATGGTTCCTTGCAGAAAATCGGCTATTTGCCGGGCAGTAAAGTTCATACTTCTTAAATTTGGACACAAAAGTAATTAAATAGGGATATTTCCCATGGCCTCCTTTGGATAACAGAGAAAATATTTTTTTACAGTTTTTGATAACACAGAAACATCCAGTATATCAGACGCTTTCGTAATGTCTTTTAGTATGCCTCCATGATACAAAATTTTAATCTGCTCATCCTCAGACCGGTAAGCATTGTTGCTGATGGAGCCTGTATATACCAGATAATCAAGATCTTTCTCGTTCAATCCATATTGATCCTTTACGCCTATTCGTATGTTGGCTATGTATTCTGTGGGATATTTTTCATTTCTTATTTCAATTCTGTATAGGTTACGGTTGATCAGATTACTACTCAATAACGAAAGGACCTTGTCCGGATGATCCGCCCAAACTTTGGCTGAAGCGATAATATCATTATCGTCAAGACTTGCAAATGCATCCAGGTTTTCTCTTGATCCAGGTGTGATTTTCGGGATGGCCCGACCTGAATTGTCATTTCCGAAGAAATCCTTCCTGGAGACGGGATGATGAAGAAACCTGCCCAGGGCTGGAGTTGAAAACAGTTCCTGGCCATCCAGTGCCAGTTGTTTCGCCCTCCTAAGAATATTAAGCAAAAGTACCTCCGAAGCAATAACGGTTTTATGCAGGTATACCTGCCAGTACATAAGCCTTCTGGCAATAAGGAATTTTTCTATTGAGTAAATCCCTTTAGAATCCACCACAAGATCATCATCCACAACGTTCAACATTCGTACGATCCGGTCCGATCCGATAACTCCTTCGGTTACACCGGTAAAGAAGCTGTCCCGCTTCAAATAATCCAGCCTGTCCATATCCAGTTGCCCGGAGATCAGCTGGTGCAGGAATTTTTTATGATAATTACCGGTAAATATTTCGATGGCCAGATCAAGGTTGCCTCCGGATTCCTCATTCAGTGCATGGATGAACAGGAGGGAAAGGTCTTCATGGTTCAGGTCATCAATTATGCTTTCTTCAAGGGCATGAGAAAAGGGCCCGTGACCGACATCATGTAAAAGTATTGCAGCCATGGCTGCTTCTTCTTCCTCTGGACTTATGTTTATGCCCTTACTTCTGAGTACCTGTATGGCCAGTCCCATAAGATGATAGGAGCCCAGGGCATGTTGAAATCTGGTATGAGTGGCCCCGGGATAGACAAAACTCGTTAGTCCCAGTTGCTTTATTCTTCGTAGTCTCTGGAAATAGGGATGTTCAATAATGTCAAAATGTCCACTGCTGGATATCGTGATAAACCCATAAACAGGGTCGTTGATGATTTTTTTCTTATTTGCTGTCACTGCACACTTTACAAAATCTGCCTACCTCTTTTATTCCGAGATTAAGATAATCATATTCCATTATGATCGCAACCCGGAAGGTAAAATATGAATACCAGTTTACAATTCATATTTTACCTTCCGGATATGTTCGGAAGCAGCCCGTTTTGATTATATAGTCAGATTTTGGTATGTGTTTGTTTTTTGTTACTTTTGCGCCAAGATATCAGGATTTTGTAGGGGACGCGAGTCCCCTATTTTATTGAAATGTCATGATTGAAAAGGAAATAATTGAAGGTCATTTAAGAGAGATACTCAGCACCAGGGACATCTTTCTTGTTGAGGTCAAGGTAGACAGCAGCAGTAAGATTCGAGTACATATTGACAGGATGGAAGGGATATCTATTGATAATTGTGTAGGTGTCAGTCGTGAACTCGAAGGGAAACTCGACCGTGATCAGGAGGATTTTGCCCTGGAGGTTTCATCGCCGGGCCTGGACGCTCCATTCAGGGTAAGAGAACAGTATGTGAAAAATATGGACAAAATGGTTTCTGTTCAATGCAAAGATGGTAGCAAGTTTCTGGGGATACTGAAAAAAGCTGATGAGGACTCTGTTTTGCTGGAGGTTAAACCTAATAAAAAGGGAGAAAGCCCTGAACAACTTAAGCTGGATGTTGGGGAAATAATTTCAACAAGATTGCATATTCAATTCTAGGATATAAATATTAAAAAAGTATAAAATGGAATCGTTGAATTTGATTGACACATTTTCGGAATTTAAGGAACTTAAAAACATTGACCGGGCAACCATGATGACGGTGCTTGAGGAAGTTTTTAGGGGATTAATGATCAAGAACTATGGTTCGGATGATAATTTTGACATCATCATCAACATTGACAAAGGTGACTTCGAAATATGGAGGAACAGGGAAGTAGTGGAAGATGCTGACCTGGAAGAATCGGGACTTCAGATAACACTTACGGAGGCTAAAAAAATTGATGAGGATTATGAAGTGGGTGAGGAAGTAACGGATGAAGTTAAACTGGCTGATTTTGGCAGAAGAGCGATATTGTCTCTTCGTCAGAACCTTACTTCAAGGATTCTTGACCTGGAAAAGAGCAATTTGTATGCGAAATATAAGGATCGTATCGGTGAGATAGTTACCGGGGAAATTTACCAGGTTTGGAAACGAGAGATTCTTGTTCTTGATGATGAAGGGAATGAACTTATATTACCAAAATCTGAGCAAATACCTTCTGACTACTTTCGCAAGGGAGACACCATTCGTGCAGTAGTTATCAAGGTGGAAATGAAAAATAATAATCCACTTATCGTTCTATCCCGGACTTCTCCTGTTTTTCTGGAGAGATTGTTTGAGCTGGAAGTGCCAGAAATTTTTGATGGACTGATAACCATAAAGAAGATTGTAAGGGTTCCGGGAGAAAGAGCGAAGGTTGCTGTAGAATCATATGATGAAAGGATTGATCCTGTTGGCGCCTGTGTTGGTATGAAGGGATCAAGGATCCATGGAATTGTAAGAGAATTAAAGAATGAAAATATTGATGTAATCAACTTTACAAACAACACCCAGCTTTTCATACAACGGTCCCTGAGTCCGGCGAAAATCAGTTCCATTAAGTTAAAAGAGGAATCCAGTGAGGCTGAGGTATACCTGATGCCAAACGAAGTATCATTAGCTATTGGAAAAGGTGGTTTAAATATCCGGCTGGCCAGCCAACTGACTGGTTATGAGATTGATGTTTACAGGGAGGGAGTTCAAGAGGATGATGAAGATGTAAACCTTGAAGAATTTGCTGATGAGATTGAAAGCTGGATTATTGATGAGCTGAAATCCATCGGTTGCGATACAGCCAAAAGTGTTCTCGATCTCAGCATTGAGGATCTTGTCAAAAGGACTGATCTTGAGGAAGAAACAATCCAGGAAGTGGTCAAGGTATTGACTGCTGAATTTGAATAAATTATCTTAATAATACTATATTAGCACATTATTTATAGCATATGGCAGGCAAAGGGACAAGGCTTAGTAAGATTGCAAGAGAGTTTAATGTCGGGATTTCCACGATCGTGGAGTTTCTGAATAAGAAGGGCCATGATGTAGATCCAAATCCGAACACAAAGGTAGCAGAGGAGGTCTACGATATTCTTTCCAATGAGTATAGCTCCGATATTAGTGTAAAGAAAGAATCTGATCGCTTGAATCTTGGTAACCTGCGTGAGAAGAAAGACACCATTTCCATTAATGATATTGACCAGCAGAGACCGGCAAAGGAAGATGCTGAGGAGGAAGTATTTATAAAGGATTCTTCTGCCTCAATCCATATAGGTTTGCCTGAGGAGGAAATGGAAATCAAGGTTGTAGGTAAAGTTGACCTGGATGCAGTAAATGGGAAGTCCAAAAAGATAGAACCGAAAGAAGAGGAGAAGCCAGTCGATAAGGAAGTTAAGGAAGAAGTAAAGGATAAGGAAAAGGAAGCTAAGAGTAAGGAAGAAAAGGAAAAGGAAAAGGAGACTGAAGTAAAGAAAGAAGCGCCGGTAAAGAAAACTGCTAAAACAAAGGAAGAGCCAGTCGAAAAGGCAAAACCTGCAGAAGCCGATACAAAGGCTGATGCAAAGGCTGAGGAAAAGTCTGCCGACAAAGAAATTACTCCCGCAGCGGAAAAACCAGTTGAAGAAAAACCAGTAAAAGAAGAACCCCTGCCAAAGAAGGAAACTGTAAAGGAGGATGTGAATTTTATTAAAACCAGGATTCAGAAGCTCAATGGTCCATCCGTCGTCGGTAAAATAGACTTACCTGTTGCAGAGAAGAAAAACCATGATAAAGATTCAAGGAAGAAACGGAAAAGGATCAAGAAAGAACCCGAACGGAGGGTAGATATTGGAGACAAGCCAAAGCGCGCAACGACGGATGCGGGAAAATTCCACAAAAAACAACCCGTCTCAAAGAAAAGGAGGAGACCATTAAAGCCGGAGGTATCTGAGGAGGATGTACAGAAGCAGGTTAAAGAAACACTGGCCCGCCTTACCGACAGAGGTAAGTCCAAAGCAGCCAAATACAGAAGAGAGAAGCGGGATGCGGTATCTGTTAAGGCCCTGGAAGAGGCTGCCATGCAGGATGCTGTAGACAAGCACATGATTAAGGTGACAGAGTTTGTTACCGTACAGGAGCTCGCCTCCCTGATGGATGTCAATGCAACACAAATTATAGCCAAGTGTATGGAGTTGGGACTTTTCGTCTCTATCAACCAGCGTCTTGATGCAGAAACACTGGCCCTGGTGGCAGATGAATTCAGTTTTAAGGTTGAGTTTATCAGTGTGGAGGTTCAGGAAGCCATTTCTGAAGAAACAGATGATCCCGAAGAACTTGAATCCCGTCCACCGATTGTAACGGTAATGGGCCATGTGGATCATGGTAAAACCAAATTGCTTGACTTTGTCAGATCTGCCAATGTAGTTGCAGGAGAAGCTGGAGGAATAACACAGCATATTGGAGCTTACAGTGTAGGATTGGACGACGGGAGGCGGATAACATTTCTGGACACCCCAGGTCACGAGGCATTTACTGCTATGCGTGCACGTGGAGCCCAGGCAACAGATGTTGTAATTATTGTGGTTGCTGCTGATGATGGAGTTAAGCCACAGACTGTAGAGGCAATCAACCATGCCCAGGCAGCCGGTGTTCCAATAGTTTTCGCCATTAATAAAATTGATAAACCCACTGCAAACGCTGAAAAGATCAAGGAAGAACTGGCTAATATGAACCTTCTGGTGGAAGATTGGGGAGGGAAGTACCAGTCCCAGGAAATCTCAGCCAAGAACGGGATCAATATCGAAGAACTCCTGGAAAAGGTTCTGCTCGAGTCAGAATTACTGGAGTTAAAAGCAAATCCGCACAGGGTAGCCAGTGGCTCAGTCATTGAATCAACCCTTGATAAAGGGCGTGGTTATGTGACAACTATACTGGTTGAGAACGGCACCCTGGAGATGGGAGATGTTCTGATTGCCGGTACAAACTTTGGTCATGTAAAGGCCATGTTTAATGAGCGTGGGAAAAAGATAAAATCCGCCGGTCCAGCTACACCTGTAATGATTCTTGGCCTTAATGGTGCACCACAGGCAGGTGACCGTTTCAATGTAATGGACAGCGACAAGGAGGCTAAGGAGATTGCGAATAAGCGGGAACAACTTCAGCGGGAACAGGATCAGCGTACCCAGAAGCATATTACCCTGGATGAGATTGGAAGGCGAATAGCCATTGGTAATTTCCAGGAACTAAATATTATTGTCAAAGGAGATGTGGATGGTTCTATCGAAGCATTATCTGACTCCCTGATCAAGTTGTCAACAGAAGAAATCCAGGTTAATATTATCCACAAGGCGGTTGGACAGATCAAGGATGCCGATATCATGTTAGCTGCGGCATCCAATGCCATTATTGTTGGATTCCAGGTAAGGCCTTCACTCGGCGCCAGAAAGCTGGCTGAAAAAGAGGAGATTGACATCCGTCTTTATTCAATTATTTATGATGCGATTGAAGAGGTCAAAGCCGCTATGGAAGGTATGCTCTCTCCGGATATAAAGGAAGAGATTATTGCCACGGTTGAAATACGTGAAATCTTTAAGATCACAAAAGTTGGTACGGTAGCCGGATGTATGGTTAAGGAAGGAAAAATTAACCGGAACTCCAGGATCCGCCTGATCCGTGATGGTATCGTTGTGTATTCCGGTTCTCTGGGTTCCTTAAAACGGTTCAAGGAAGATGTCAGGGAAGTTGCTTCAGGTTATGAATGTGGACTGAACGTTGCAAATTTCAACGATATCAAAGTCGGAGATTTGATTGAAGCCTATCAGGAAGTTGAAGTTATGAAGAAGCTATAAGCTGCCTGAAATGTCTGGCCAACCAATCTTTTCAGGGCTATCCAAGCAAGCAGAAAGACTATTTCTGAATAAGGGATTATATATAATACTCCTGGGTTTTGGAATCCTTTTCCTTACGATGTACTTCTGCAATCACTATTTCTTTCGTACATATACCTTCGACTATGGTGGTTATAATTTTGCCTTTTTTGATTTTGCCCATCTTCGCAACAGCATAAGTCCTGTTTACCAGGAACAAATGAAATTTATCCAGGATCATGTTTCATTTACCCTTATAATTTTTGTTCCGTTATATTGGTTACTTTCATGGCTCACTGGTACATATACTCTTCTGTTTATTCAAACCCTGATAATTCTGTTTGGAGCCTGGGGTGTTTATAAACTCGTTGAACTCAAATCAAATAGCAAGATACTTCCTGTGCTGGCCGGCCTGTATTATTTCTTGATCCTGGGCAGGTGGACTACATTTATCAGTGATTGCAATTTTGCCATAATGGCCTCATCCATTGTGCCGGTATTCATGTATTATTTTGAAAAAAGGAAATGGATCCCTGCCGCTTTAAGTTTTCTTTTCATTCTTACAACCAGAGAGGATATGGCCTTGTGGACACTATTTATCGGTTTGTTTTTTCTGGTGGAATACCGTAAAGAAAAGATGGCAAGATGGGCTTCACTCCTGGTGGTTTTTGTCTCTTTAGCTTATTTCATTGTTGTTTTCAAAGTATTTATTCCCGCTATCGAAACCCCTGAAAGAGTATTTCGATTATTTAACTATTCTGTTTTAGGCGAAGGTCCATCGGAAGCACTGATTTTTATGATAAAGCACCCCCTCAAGACCCTGAGTCTGCTTTTTACAAACTGGTCCGGCGATCCGCTTTATAACGGCGTTAAAGCTGAATTCTATTTGGTATATCTGTTGTCGGGAGGTTTGCTGCTGTTTCTGAGGCCTAAATACCTGTTGCTGTTTATTCCAATTCTTGCAAAGAAGATGCTGAATGACGATCCGATCCGCTGGAGTGTCGAACTATATTATTCCATTGAATTTGTTTCTATATTGCCTGTGGCAGTGTATCTTATAATCGCTTCATTACGTAACAAAAAGCTTCAGACCAACCTTGGATTACTGGTATGTACAGTAACTCTTTTCATGACTATGATAAAGTTCAATTACACCAAACGTGCAATACCCTGGTGGTCTGATCCAAAATATTCTTTTCACAAGACTGAGATGTATTCATCAGGTTTCAATACTTCCAGGGTGCATGATCTGATAAATGAAATTCCTGAAACTGCAATTGTCAGTGCATCGAATAAAATACTTCCCCACTTAGCATTCCGGGAAAAGATCTACTTCTTCCCGAAGGTTGAGGACGCCGAATACCTTGTGGTTTTCACAGAAAATAATATTTTTCCCCTGAACCAGGAAGAGTTCAATCAGGAGATGGAAAAATACCTGAACAGTACAGATTGGGAAATTATTGCCGAAGAAGAACCCTTATTAATCCTTCGTAATGTGAAGTGATCAGGCAGAGATCAGTTCCTTGTATTGATCGGGGCTTAGAAGTGCATCCAGCTCAGAAGGATTCTCGATGGTGATTTTGATCATCCAGCCATCTCCGTAAGGATCCTTGTTTACCAGTTCTGCATCATCCTCCAATTTAGCATTGAATTCAAGAACTTCCCCCGAAAGGGGCATAAACATATCCGAAACTGTTTTAACTGCTTCAATGGTTCCGTAAATCTCACCTATGGCAATCTTTTCACCTTCCGTTTCAATTTCGATATATACTATATCTCCCAGTTCGCCCTGGGCGTACTCTGTAATTCCAACATAAGCATTATCCCCATCCACACGAATCCATTCGTGTTTTTCAGTGTATTTGCAGTTTTCGGGTACGTTCATGATCATTAATTTTTAGCCTTCAGGTTTGAAAAGATAAATTTAGATAAATTTTAAGGTTTATCAAGGAGGTTCAGCATAGAAATTTACTGGGCGAGAGTAAAGCGGATACTGAACCCGATATTTGTATTTGCAGTGGGGTATGAGAGTGATACGAATGGCTTGTTGACAATGCGATCGAAGAACAGGCGAAGATTGAAGCGATCACTCAGGACATAGTCAAAATTGAGATTGACTTTTACCACTCTTTGTCCTGCTGTTATCTGGTCAACATCTTCTTCAAGCTTCCTTATAATGGTTCGGTTATCTCTTATGGAGAAATCAGCCCTTACGTTCAAATCTGATGTCATGGCGGTCTGGGTGCCCCCGGGAAGGTTAAATATCAGTGGGAGCTCACTGAACCTGTATCCGGCCCCTATAACTATTTCATTACTTGAAATCTCGGTCAGCTGATTATTGGCGAGACTCAGGGCAAGGGAACGGGATTTCTTAAGCTCAAACCTGGTTGTCAGGCTGTTGACCCAGTTCATGTCAAAGCTTATTAATGGACTGAATTGTTCACTTATTGATACAGAGGCTACATCTTTATCATTGAGGAAATCAGCATTCATATTCCTGTTGTTAATATCAACATAACCATCGGCATTGGTTTCATAGAATGGATTGGAGACAAAGCTACCTATGTTGTAGGAGGATCGGTAAGAGTGATTAAGGTTAATGGAACGGAAATATTTCTTGAATAAGGGAATCTTACCCAAGCCATCAAAAGTTACCCTCCAGTTCGGACGCATTTCTGCCAGTCCCGGGATGGTGGCAAGACTGATTCGGTTAATGTCCCGTTTCCCATAAGCTGCCATGAAGGCGGGGATCAGTACAGATTGTGAACTGGGACCATACCCATCATAATATCCGCCAATTGAATCAATTTGCTCAGCCAAATACCCATCTCCTCCATAAGCCCGTTGCAATGCCAGACGCTCAGATATCCTGAATCTGTAATCATCCTTGAATTGGTTAAAAGTTGCAGAGGCGTAATGATCATCGCTGTAAACTTTTTCGAATGCTGTTCCGATCGAAATGAAGGACATGGAAAAGTTCCCGGTCATTTGTTTGCTCCGGGTACTGTCAGGATAACTGCCATCGGGATTGGCAACATAATACTCATTGGTGTTTTCCGAATAGTTCTGGTTCGAGGTCAGGTCGATTCTTAGTCCAGGCAAGGGTTCCACAGTACTCCTTATGTTAAAGGTGTTTGTGTGGTTCATGGTGAAAGGTGTGTTTATGTACGGGTCCGTCGAGAGCCACTTATTATCAATTGCCGTCTGCGGGAAATTTTCATCCTGCCAGCCTGCTATAAAGGGCCATCCGGGAGCCAGGGATCCCTGGTAATTCTGCATTCCCATCATTGTGGTTGCAGGCTTATACCCCGGAAGCATTGAGCCGTTGCTCTGGTTATAAGATACAGAAATATTTCTGACACTCATAATCAGCCTGCTGGTATAATCGGCAATAACACGTAATGGATTTTCTCCCCTGTCCACCGTACCGACAACATCCACCCTGACCCTTCGGTAATCTTCTTCGGTAGTAAATGTAATACGGTTTTCGCTGGCGATTTCCAGGTCACCTTCAATTTCCTGCCCGTTCTCATCCAGGAAAGTGACAGATACATTATCGGTTTTTAGTTTATGATTGATGGAACGAGCCCTTCCTGCCCGAAGTGTAATCCCTTCCTGTTCATAGTACACTTCCTTGGTTCGGGTTTCCCCTGTAGGCTGCCTGAACCCGCTTCGGAACATATTGTTAACCTCTTTAAGATAGCCAACCTTATTGTAAAGGTTTGTCATATTAAGCTGCCCGTTCAGCTGGAAATTATTCGAATTTTTGATAGTGTTCCCGAGATCGAGGGTATCGGCCGTCAGAGGACCAACATCCCAGTTGTAGGTAGCACCGTACCTGGTATTCAGGGTAACCCAGTTTAGAAATGGGATTTTATTTATAGGTATTGTATAGGAGGCATTCATATTATGATTGTAGCGGACATTTCTTCCAAAAGTCAGGATCTCTCTCCACAGTGAATCCCGCTTCTGCTCATAATCAGATTGATCTTTCCGGTATACCCCATAGGGTTCATCAATCCTGGAAGTATTGGTTGCACTGAAATCAAATTTCAATGCCCGGGTCAGGTCAAACTTTACATCATAATACCTGTTCCAGATGAAGTTCTTGCTTACAATGGTATCGATTTGCAAATTAACATCTGAATTCTGAAGGTTGCGGATCTTTCGCTCACCATAATTCCTGTTCAGGTCCGTACGGAAGGAAAATCTGGAAGGATAGAAATAGAAGTTCATGTCCTTCAGTAACCTCAGGGAAGGGGATGAGAAAATATTGGCTTTGCTAAATATCTGAACATTTTTCGGCCGGGTATTGAAATTGTAGTTTAAAGCACCTCTATGCTTCTTCTGGATATCGTATTCGGTTTTGATGTTACGAGCATTAGTCTCGCTTTGTGCATATGACAATGAAAAGTTAGCTAAATCATAGAACCTGGGTGTTCCCTCTAGTTTCTGCTTTCTTACGTTGGTGAAATTTATACTTTTTCTTTGAACATAATCCTGTGCTGTTTCCTTGATTATCTTCTTTTCTTCTTTGGTTTCCGCATTTCTCAGGGCGGATTGCAGGGGGATGTCAGGATCCAGCGGATTGTATTGGGGATTTGTCCTGGATTCAGAAAAACCTATGAACATAGGAATGGTTACTCCTGATTTTTCAGGAAAGAATTTGCCCAGTTCCAGGTTAGAGGAAATATCGTAATTGATTATTTGCTCCTTGGATCTTTCATTGACTTTTTTCTCAATACTTCCAAATCCGGGTGTACTCGTGTTACCGGCTACTGTGACAGATCCCAGGTCAGCCAGTTTGGCTGTCATGCGCGCATTGGCGGCCCAGCCACCATCCTGGTTGAAGTCCGTCAGTCGCAATTCATTTAACCAGATCTCACCACATTTTGGCATTCCATCATCCATTAATCCGCCGTCTGACGCCTTTGGATTTCTGATACCCAGCATAATGGTCCGGATATTACTAAGGTTGGGATTACCCTTCACACTTATCTTGTTTCCTTTTCCATCGAATATACTGTAGACGGTATTATAATGTACGCTTGAATTAAGCACACGCATCTGATCATTTCTGGCCTGCTTAACATCCTGAAAGATTTCAAGAGGGATTTCAAACCGGTTTTCTGAGGGCCAGACGATGAGCCGGTCCTGGTAAATATCGTTATCATACCGACCGGCAGGGGTGATTGTCAGGGGCACTTCATATTCATAATAATTGTCCTTGTAATCTGCTCCCACCCGGATAAAGGCCACCAAATCATTGTCATTCAGAATGTTGCAATCTTCAATGGCTTCGGCATGAACCTCCATTTGCAGCTTTCTATACTGCCTTATATCGAGTTGAATATTTTTATAAACTGCCCTTGCATCACCATCATCCAGGTCCTGCACCTTCAAAAGGATAGATTGCTCATTTAATTGCCTGAGCTGTGGATTGGTTGGATCAATAACCCTGTCAATATCCGGTGGAAGCACATAGTTTACAGGTGTTTTTCCTGCATTTTCTTCGATATTAACAGCAGAGACGTCCAGGATGCCTTCGTGGGGTTCCGGACTTGAGAGATCTTCTCCGCCCTGGGAGAGGGGGAACTGGTATCTTCTCCATTCTCCTCTTACCAGGTCAAGTTTTGCAAATCTCATAACTACAGGATCCTCAAATCCTGTGAGATACATCCGCATAAATCGGATGGATTTAAAATCCTGGATAGGACCTGTTTTATTTTCCCATGAATGAATCGGGACCCTGAACTGGTACCAGTCCACCGAAGACTTCGTTCCATTTGGAAAATCAGAGTTTTTGGTGACTTTATCCGTAATATAATTCTGTCCCACTTTCAGATTATTGGGTGAGATTCTGACGTGGTATTCATAATAGGTTTCCTTTTCATTCAGGGTATTATCACGGTTTATATCCTCTACATCAGGAAGAGTGGATCCGGTGGTGGGGTAGGGTTCAATGGACTGTTCCGAAGTGGGTGAGTTTCCCTGATGGTTATTATAATGCCGGTAACGGTCCAGTATCCCGATTTCATCCTGATCAAAATCACTTCCCCTGAAATAATGAAAGTTATCCTGTGAGGGATCAGCCAGGATTAATTGGTAGGCTGGTGAATCTTCCCCGTGAAGGCTGCTGATAGTATCAAGAAAATCACTGAAAAAGTCCTGTTCCTCAACATCATTCAAACCATCCAGTCCAACATCCTGGAACTGCCTGGAAGCCGGATCGTTATTAAAGGCATTTACAAGAGATTGAACCAGTGGCACCCTTCCCCAAACAGATGTGTCTACCAGGTTTATTTCCTCACTTGGGGGCAATCCGTTTTCAAAGGCTTTACGTGAATCCCTGAGAATATCCTCGGATATTTCCCCCAGGTTAAAATACAGTTCCCCTCCAGCGTGATTGGGATCCTCAACAAAGGGATCCATCAGCCAGAATTCAATAAATTCAACATTCGAGGTTTCGAAATCATTTGTCATGATCTCTCTCATAATACCGCCCCAACGTTGTCGTGGATTCAGCAAGCGTCCATTCGCATCTACATCCGGTGAGTAATTATACAGGCCCCTATCCTGGGGATAGTAGGACAGATTTAATACCGATATATTCGTTGGTACCCCGCTGGGATTCTCCTTATTGGGGAAAATATCCGTCTCAAAAACTTCTTCTACAAAGTGACTGGACTGGGTATTGGGATCATTTTTAATATGAGGTGGAGTCAGAGAGTTATTTCTCAGAAATAAAGGGTCGATTACATAAAAGGCAAATTTGGCGCGGTTGTAATTATAAGCTCTGTCATTTACCATGATGCCCTCCGGGAACCGGCCTACTGGTGTACTGGAATATACCCATGCAGCAAAGTTTTTCATGTCGATGGAAGTCTGGCTGCCTTCGAAATCATCAATATAGGCCGTTCCTTCCTTTTTTATAGCTCTTGAATGGCCAGGGATGAGATGGGCGAATTCACCTGTGAAAGTAATATTGGAAGGTTCCCTGGTGGATATCAGGGGGATGGCATCCACCAGGGTAGTCAGAAGATAGGATTCTGAGCGATAAGAACCATCAAAGCCCCAAATGGTATTGGAGATGGGTTCATCACCTATGTTCACCTTCTGAGTAAGAGGTCTTTCCGTGAGGTTCATAATGGTGCCTCCCATGCGGAAATCATCGGAGAAACGATAGTCAAGATGGGTACCGACAAGAGTCTTGGTTTGTATGGCAAACAGGGAAGTACTTTCGAGGGATATTCTCACCGGGGTGCCTGATTCCAGGAGTCCCTGGT
>JAUUZM010000045.1 GCA_030589965.1 Bacteroides sp. | reverse complement strand
CGCAGATCAAAGTGAGCGATGCTGATATGAGAATCTTCCAGTTGCTCAATTGCTTCTGAGGCAAAGTTCCCTGCTGTACCAATTGATAGGATTGCAAGGTTTGTTCCTTCTCTAAGCTGCCTCCCCTTACCGATCTGGATTTCTTTGAAAGCTGTCTTCCAGTCAGCACTGATTCCTCTGCCCCTGGGGTAACGTATAGAAAATGCACCCTGATTTTTCAATTGGGCAGTATACATCAGATTCCTTAGTTCCTCCTCATCCATTGGTGCTGACACAATCATATTAGGGATCGACCGCATATAGTTCAGGTCAAAAACCCCATGATGGGTTGGACCGTCATCCCCAACCAATCCCCCTCGATCAAGGCAAAAAACAACCGGCAGGTTCTGCAGGGCGACATCGTGGATGGCCTGGTCATAAGCACGCTGCATAAAAGATGAGTATATATTGCAGAATGGGATCATCCCTTCAATGGCAAGTCCAGCTGAAAAAGTAACCGCATGCTGTTCTGCGATTCCCACATCATAGGTTCTGTCAGGAAGCTCATCCATCATTATTTTCAGGGAAGATCCAGTAGGCATTGCAGGAGTGATTCCAATTATCTTTTCGTTTTTCCTTGCCAGTTCCAGGAGTGTGTTACCGAAAACATCCTGGTATCTTGGAGGCCTGTTCTCTTCCCTGGAAAGGGTGAAGATCTTTCCTGTCTCCTTATCGAATTTTCCAGGAGAATGGAAGGCAGTCTGGTTTAACTCGGCCTGGGCAAAACCTTTGCCTTTTTTAGTTTTAACATGAAGCAGTTTGGGTCCCTTAATATGCTTCATATCCCTCAGAATTTCAGTTAGGTGAAGGATGTCATGTCCGTCAACCGGACCGAAATACCTGAAATTCAATGATTCGAACATATTGCTTTGATTCAGGAACATGGATTTTACACCATGTTCAATCTGCTGGGCATATTTCTGTGCATTGGGACCAAGTTTACTCAGTGCTCCAAGTATATTCCAGATATCGTTCCGGAAACGGTTATAGGTTTTCGAGGTGGTAATATCAATCAGGTATTCTTTAATGGCACCCACGTTTGGGTCGATTGCGATATCATTATCGTTAAGAATAACCAGCAGGTTGGAATTCTCACTCCCGGTATTGTTAAGACCCTCAAAGGCCATTCCTCCTGTCAATGCACCGTCACCAATAACAGCCACAACCTGGCGTTCATCATGTTTCTGGTGTTGTGAGGCAAGAGCAATTCCCAGAGCGGCCGAGATAGAGGTGGAAGCATGTCCAACCCCAAAAGAATCATATGGACTTTCATCAGCTTTGGGGAAACCGCTGATGCCTTTGTACTTTCGGTTTGTGTGGAATTTTTTCCTGCGTCCGGTTAAAATCTTATGCCCATAGGCCTGATGACCAACATCCCAGATGATTCTGTCATCCGGAGTATTGAAAACATAATGCAGGGCTATGGTCAGTTCAACAACCCCAAGGCTGGCACCAAAATGACCCGGATTGCTTGACACTATATCAATAATGAAATCCCTCAATTCGGAAGATAATTGGATAAGTTCATCTGCACCCAATTGTCGCAGGTCTTTCGGAGAATCAATCTTATCAAGTATAGTATATCCCTTCTTCAACAGCCCTGTAATTAAGTTGTGCAAAGATACATAATTCTTATCGGTTAATAACTTCTAAAACTCCAGGTTTAGTGTGAGCAGATTTATTTATAATTTGGCAGGTTAAGGGGTATAAAAGTTTAGTGCTATGATTTATAACGTAAGAATATTAGTTTCAGTTTTTGCAATACTGTTTTTTATTTCATCCTGTGTTCCGACATCGAAATACCGTGAGATGGAATCTAAGAAGTTGGAACTGGATGAAGAAAGAAATGATCTTTTCGCAAACAACGAAAAGTTAACCGTGGATAACCTGGAAATGGAATCACGTATCATTGCCCTGGAAGCAGATATGGAGGAAATTGCAGATGAGCAATCCGAGGTTCAAAAAGAATACGATGAACTTGTTAAGGTACATAATGAGTTGAATCGGAGGTATGAGGATTTGAGTCAGTCCCAGGATGCTCTTTTAAAAGGGCATAACAGGGAGACCAGGCGTCTTCTCACTGAGTTGCAAAAATCCCAGCAGGATATGATCGCCAAGGAGAATCTTTTGAAGGAGCTGGAAGATAACACAGCAAGGAAAATGGTTGAAGTTGAAAAGCTTCGGGCAGAGCTGGAAGCTAGAAACCAACGCTTGGTTGAACTTGAGCAAATATTGTATTCCAAAGAAGCCCAGATGCTGGCACTTAAGGAATCCATTTCAAAAGCACTTTATGGATTTGAGCAAGATGGACTTTCTGTTTATACTAAAGATGGGATGCTGTATGTTTCCATGGATGAGAAACTCCTATTCCAGACAGGAAGCATTCAAGTAGATCCAAGAGGCGTTGAGGCGCTAAAGATGCTTGCCGGAGTTCTTGAAAAGAATCAGGAAATTAATATCACTGTTGAAGGTCATACCGATAATGTTCCGGTTCGGGCCAATGCTTCTTTTGCCGATAACTGGGACCTAAGTGTTAAACGGGCAACCTCAATCGTACGCATACTTCTTGATAATTCTTCCATTGATCCAAAACGACTGGTTGCCTCCGGCCGGGGGGAGCATCTTCCACTTGATACGGGCAGTTCGTCTGATGCAAAGCGTAAGAACCGCCGGACTGAAATCATACTTACGCCAAAGCTTGATGAATTGTTTGATTTACTGGGGAACAGTTAATATTGGCCGGCAATTCATAACCCATGCTGGCGGATGTATTAAACTATATAAGGAAGCTAACATTACGAAAGGCCTGGAATCACCTGCTTGTTGAAATCTCGTACCTTCTTTCAAACTTGTTTAAAAGTCCCATTATATGGGGAAGACCATGGTTTGTCAGCATTGAAACCTCCTCTGTATGCAACCTGAGTTGTCCACAATGTCCTGTTGGAGAGGGAGACATTTCCAGGGATAGAAAATTTCTTGACACAGGGGAATATAAAAAACTTCTGGCCGGAATTGCTCCGACCACCTCCATGCTGAGCCTTTATTTTCAGGGAGAACCTTTGATGCATAAACAGTTTACGGAATTCGTCAGGATTGCTTCAGATCATGGTATCTATACTCAGACATCAACCAACGGACAATTATTGAGCAAGGAATTATGCATGGACCTGGTGCAGGCCGGACTCGACCGAATTATTGTTTCGGTTGACGGACTCGACCAGGAATCCTATGAGAAATATCGAAAAGGAGGTGATCTTGAGAAAGTCGAGAAGGGTATCAAAAATCTGGTAATGACACGCCAATTAGTCGGATCAAAAAAGCCATTGATTATACTTCAGTTCCTGGTTTTCAAGCATAACCAAAACCAGATATCCGGCGTTAAAAAGAAGGGAAAAAGGCTGGGTGCTGACCGGGTTTGGATCAAAACCGCTCAGGTGGAATATACCGAAACAGCTGATGATTGGATTCCGGATATGCAGAAATACAATCGTTATGAGAAGATTATCTCAGGAGAATCGAACACCCTTGAAGAAAGAAACACCTCAGTTGAATCGAATAGAACTGGAGAATGGAAACTGAAGGGTAGATTAAAGAATCGCTGCAAACGACTCTGGGAAACGAGTGTCATTACCAGCGATGGACTGGCAGTGCCATGCTGTTTTGATAAAAGAGCCCGGTTTCCTATGGGTAGGACCGGTGATGACAAGCTGGAAGATATTTGGAAAAACAGTAAATATCAGGATTTCAGGAAACAGGTTCTCTCAGACAGGAAATCCATATCGATTTGCACAAATTGTACGGAAGGGATTAAACGGTCATTATATCCTTTTCCTTGAGATCCAGATCTTTATCTACTTTCTCGATGTAATAATCTGTAAGTTTCTGGATCTCGGCTTCACCGTTTTTCTCTTCATCTTCGGGCAGGCCGTCTTTTTGCAAGGCTTTTAAGTCCTCGTTACCTTCCCGGCGGGCATTGCGGACGCCAATTTTGGTGTCTTCTCCTTCAGCCTTTATCTGTCTTACAAGATCTTTCCTGCGTTCTTCAGTAAGGGGAGGAACATTCAGGCGAATAATCTCACCATTGTCTTCCGGTGTAATACCAATATTTGCCTGCAGGATTGCCTTTTCAATAGGCGCAATCATATTCTTGTCCCAGGGCTGTATGGCTACTGTTTTAACATCAGGAGTTCCGATATTTGATACCTGGCTCAAAGGCGTCATGGTACCATAATAATCGACCATTATTCCGTCTACAATATTGGCGGATGCCTTTCCGGCACGGATCTTTATGAGTTCGTTTTCCAGGTGATTAATGGATTTCTCCATTTTATCCCTGGTTTCATCAAGAACCATTTTAACAAGTTCGTCCATGGCTGATAGTTTTAATCATTGACACCGAAATATAATCAGATTTTCACTAAAGTACCAATACTTTCGCCCAAAATGACACGTTTTAGGTTCCCGGTATTATTCATATCAAAGACGATTACCGGCAACTCATTTTCAAGACACATGGAAAATGCTGTTTGATCCATAACTTTTAAGTTCAGAGAAATAGCCTCCTGGAATGAGATCTCATCATACTTAACTGCATTGGGATCTTTTTCAGGATCAGCATTATAGACTCCATCCACTCTTGTTCCCTTCAACAAGGCATCAGCGTCTATTTCAACGGCTCTTAAAGAAGCAGCGGTATCGCTTGTGAAATATGGATTTCCCGTTCCAAAAGTGAATATTGCCACCTCCCCGCCGGCCAGGCAGTCCAGCACTTTCCCCTTGCTGTATCTTACGCCAACAGGCTCCATCGGAATGGCTGTAAATAGGGTAGAGGCTTGTCCCGATTTTTCAAAAGCAGACTGAAGAGCTAAACCATTAATTACAGTTGCCAGCATTCCCATGTAGTCTCCCTTAACCCGGTCAAATCCCTGGTCTGCACCCGAGAGGCCGCGAAAGATATTCCCCCCGCCGATGACTATTCCCACGTCAACACCCATTGACACAATCTCATTCACCTGGGTGATATATTCACTTAGAATTTCGGGATTGATACCCTGCCCGGATTCCCCCGCAAGGGATTCCCCGCTTAATTTTAATAGTATTCGTTTGTATTTAACCATGAGCTTGAATTAGGGAAATAAAGATAATGATTAAAAAAAAACCGCAACCAATTTATATTGATTGCGGTTCACTCGGCTATTTTTTTACCTTAGTTCTTCAGACCGAAGCGGACAAAACCGGTACAGGTGAGGCCATTTTCAACCTCTGAAAGATACTGCTGTACAGACTTTTTGTTGTCCTTTACGAATGACTGGTTAAGCAGGGTATTTTCCTTAAAGAATTTATTGAGTTTCCCCTGGGCAATTTTTTCCAGGATCTCTTCTGGCTTGCCTTCTTTGCGGGCCTGCTCTCTTCCAATCTCGAGTTCCTTGTTAATAATTTCCTGTGACACTTCATCCTTGGTCAATGCAGCAGGGTTCATGGCAGCTACCTGCATGGCAACATCTTTTCCCGTTTGTGCATCAGTGATCTGTTTGTTGAGTCCAACCATACTGGAGAGCATATTTCCTGGATGAATATAAGCTGATACACTCTCCGCCTCTATCTTACCGTAGAAAGGGATTTCTAGCTTTTCTCCGATAACACCAACCTGCTCGATTACTGCATCATTAATGGATTTCCCATCGAGTTCGAGGGACTTAAGTGCTTCGAGATCTGCGGGTTGCTTTTCAACAGCAACATTGAGTATGCTTTCGGCAAATTTCACGAAGTTGTCGTTTTTTGCAACAAAGTCAGTCTCGCAATTCAATACGATCATAACACCCAGCTTTCCATCAGCAGAGGTTTTGGAGAGAACAACGCCTTCAGTTGCGTCACGGTCAGCCCGCTTATTGGCAACAGCCTGTCCTTTTTTTCTTATTATATCAGTAGCTTTCTGAAAATCACCATCTGCTTCCTGAAGGGCTTTTTTACAGTCCATCATACCGGCACCGGTCATTTTCCTGAGTTTTGCAACATCAGCAGCTTTTATGTCAGCCATTTCTATAAGTTTTTAATATTTTGAGTAATGTTATTCTTTAGCGCCTGCTGCTTTTTCTTCTGCAGCCTTCGCTTCTTGTTTTGCTGAGGTTTCAGCAATCCTGGGTTTCTTGACTCTTTCTTGGATAAGGGCATCACCCTTTACAGGTGCATTGGCTTTGGCAGCATCGGCTTTAGCAGCTTCCGCTTTTTTCTCAGCATCAGCTTTGGCAGCTTCTGCCTTCTTCTCCGCTTCCTTTTCCTTGATGGCAGTTTCCTTTTCTCTCTCCATCTTTCTTTCGCTGAGACCTTCTTCGACGGCATCGCAGATTACCCCAACAATCAGGGCAATGGACTTCGATGCATCATCGTTTGAGGGAATAGGGAATTCAACTCTAGTAGGATCTGAATTAGTATCTACCATGGCAAAAACAGGGATGTTCAACCTGGTTGCTTCACGTACTGCAATATATTCTTTCGAAATATCAACAATAAAGAGGGCAGCTGGCAGCCTGGTCAGATCGGAAATACTACCAAGGTTCTTCTCAAGCTTGGCGCGTTGACGTGTTATCTGAAGTTTTTCACGCTTTGATAATGCTGCAAAAGTACCGTCAGTTGCCATGTTATCGATGGATGCCATTTTCTTAACCGCCTTACGGATGGTCGGGAAATTGGTTAACATACCACCTGGCCAACGTTCAGTAACGTAGGGCATATTAATCTTCTCAACCTGCTCGGAGACAATATCCTTCGCCTGTTTCTTGGTAGCAACAAAGAGAATCTTACGTCCTGATTTGGCAATTTGCTTAAGGGCGGCGGTTGCCTCCTCAAGTTTATCAGCAGTTTTCTGCAGATCTATAATATGGATCCCGTTTTTCTCCATAAATATATACGGAGCCATATTAGGATTCCACTTCCTTTTGAGGTGTCCAAAATGCACACCTGCATCTAATAATTCATTAAAACTTTTCTGTGACATTATAATTGAATTTACGTTTACCTTCTAATTTATCAACCAGCAGGTAGTCCAGCATTACAAATTGCGGGAGTCTAACTGATTTAGATACTAAACAAAGACCGGTTCCTAGCGCTTGGAGAATTGGAATTTCTTACGTGCTTTAGGTTGTCCAGGCTTCTTCCGCTCCACTTCGCGTGGATCACGGGTTACAAGTCCATGGGACTTAAGAATGGGCTTGTACTCAGGATCAATCTTGATGAGAGCCCTTGTAATGGCCAGGCGAAGTGCTTCAGCCTGTCCTTTAAAACCACCACCATCGAGATTGGCTTTGATATCGTATTTCCCTTCTACCTCTGTAAGTTTGAGAGGTTGCTCTATAACGTACTGAAGGGTTTCCTTTGGAAAATATTCTTTATAATCCTTATTGTTGATGGTGATCTGTCCTTTTCCATCATTCAAATAAATCCTTGCAACAGCGGCTTTCCTTCTTCCTATGGTGTTGATGACCTCCATGTTTTCTACTTAATATCAGTTAATTTTAATTCTTTTGGTTGCTGCGCCTGATGTGGATGCTCTGATCCGACATAAACGTACAGATTGCGGAATAATTCACTTCCCAGCCTGTTCTTCGGAAGCATCCCCTTGATAGCCTTTTCAACTACAGCCCCGGGCTTTCTCGCTAAAAGACTTGCAGGTGACTCAATTATCTGTCCCCCAGGATAACCTGTATGCCTGAAATACTGCTTGTCCGTCATCTTCTTTCCGGTAAGCTTTATTTTTTCAGCATTTATTATGATGACATAATCTCCGCAGTCCACATGGGGTGTGAAATTCGTCTTGTTTTTTCCTCTCAGAATAAAAGCTGCTTTACTGGCCAGTCTTCCAAGCACCTGATCGTTTGCGTCAATAAGGACCCATTCCTTCGTTACACTTTCCTTATTCGCCGACTTTGTTTTATAACTCAATGTATCCACTTTACTCGTTTTATTAGTCTGTTAATGAATATCAAACCCTGATTTTGTGGTTCGCAAAAATACAAATCTTTTTTTGAATACAATAATAATCCCATCAAATCTTTTTTACTTTTCCTAAGGATCAAAAAATCAATAAGTTAAAAGATGTTTCTGATGGATATCATAATATTTTTTAAATTGCATTCATGTTTGGCAAGGAAGTACATTCCAGAATTTATTTCTTCAGTCTGGCCTGCCTTGCAGCAAGCCTGCCTTTGTCGATTTTTACGACCAGTCTTTTTCAGATCGTTCTGGTAGGAAACTGGCTTCTTGAAGGCAGGTACCGGGAGAAATGGAATTATTTTCGGTACAGGAAATCAATCTGGCTGATTCTGTCAGTGTATGTTTTATTCCTTTTGGGCTTATTATATACACATGATTTTCATTATGCTTTCCATGATCTGCGAATTAAAGTTCCCCTCTTACTGCTTGTCGTGATAATGGGTACTACTCCTACGGTTGGCAAGCTACAATTTAAATGGATATTACTCGCCCTCCTGGCAGGAGTATTTGCAGGTTCTGTGTCCAGCATGTCCGTACTACTTGGTATCATAGACATACCGTTCAAGGATATGAGGGAAATTTCACTTTTCGTAAGCCATATCCGTTTTTCATTATTAATTAACGTTGCGATATTTTCTCTGGCTTATATGATATTCGACCGGGAGTATTCAAGCCGCAAATGGGAACCACCTGTGTATACCGCAGTCATGGTTTGGTTCATCATCTTTTTACTGATCCTCCAGGCAATAACAGGAATTCTGATTTTCCTGGTCGTTTCGTTTGTCATTTTCTGGAAATACCTACACCGGGTATGGAGTCCTTTACTTCGGTGGACCCTTGCTGTCTTCATGCTTGCTACCCTCATTTTTGGGATATCATTTCTTTCCAGGTCCCTCAGCAGGTTTTACAAGGTGGAATACATCGATCAGAAAACCATAGAGAAAACAACTGAGGGAGGCAGGCCATATTCCCACAATTTTGATAGTCCATATATTGAGAACGGCCATTATACCTGGATATATATATGCGAACCCGAGCTTGAACCGGAATGGAACCAGGTCAGTGATATTGATTACCAGGGAAAGGACCTCAACGGGAATGAGATTAAATATACATTGATAAGGTATATGACATCTTTAGGATTGAAAAAGGATTCCGTGGGAATTGGACAGCTAAATCCGGCTGATATCCGTTTTGTTGAAGAGGGAAAGGCCAATTACCTGTATGGCAAGAGATGGAGTTTTTATGCAAAGATTTACGAGGTTCTCTGGCAAATTGATGTCTATCGAAAAGGTGGGAACTCCTCAGGGCACTCAGTTACTCAGAGGATCTATTATGTAAAGGCTGCCCTTGGCATCATCAAGGATCATCCACTTATCGGGGTGGGTACAGGTGATGTATTGACTGCATACGAAGATTATTACCAGGAGATCGACAGTCCCCTTGCGAAAGAATGGAGATTAAGGGCTCATAACCAGTTTCTTACATTCATGGTAACCTATGGGATTCTGGGTTTTATCTGGATCCTGTTCTGCCTGTTGTATCCCGTTTACCTGGAAGGCAAAGGCAGCGATTACTTCATATGGATGTTCTTAATGGTAAGCCTGTTATCCATGCTTAACGAGGATACCCTGGAAACGCATACAGGAATCTCATTCTTTGCCTTTTTCTATTGCCTTTTCCTGTATGCAAGTGTTCATGAAAAGAGGACATCAATATGAAACATGAAGAAATAATGAGGCATGCCATCCGCCTTTCCATTGAGAATGTGGATAGTGGTGGTGGACCTTTTGCTGCAGTTGTAGCCCGTGAGGGAGAGATTCTTGCCAGCGGGGTGAATACGGTGTCCGATGATAATGACCCCACTGCCCATGCCGAAGTCAATGCAATTCGCGCAGCCGGCCGTGAGCTGAAGCAATTCCATCTTGACGATTGTGTGCTTTATACTACTTGCGAGCCCTGTCCCATGTGTCTCGGGGCCATTTATTGGGCGGGTATTCGAACCATTTACTACGGGAATACCCGTGACGATGCTGCCCGTTATGGATTCCAGGATGTGCATATTTACCATGAAATCGGGAAGCCCATGGAAGAACGCATGATTAACTTCAGCCCCTTGCTGGGTAATGAGGCGATTGAGGCGTTTAATTCATGGGACCAGAAATCAGACAAGATTCTGTATTAGTGGGGGAGCAACATATTCTTCAGGATTTGCCCTCCGATATCAGGATTACTTCTGATTTTTTCAGGCGTGATGTTCTTGAAGTTGCACCCTCCCTTCCGGGGAAACTATTGTGCCGCCGTTTTGATGACGGTAAAATTTTCAAAAGCAGGATAACTGAAGTTGAGGCTTACAGAGGGACAGATGACCTTGCCTGCCATGCATCCAAAGGCCGGACTGCGCGTACTGAAATTATGTTCGGTGCAGGGGGTTCTGTATATGTCTACCTCATCTATGGTATGTACTGGATGCTGAACTTTGTCACGGGGGAACAGAACGTTCCTCAAGCTGTTCTTATCCGGGGTGTTGAGTCGGTAAGCGGACCGGGAAGGCTTGCCCGAGAGTATGGAATAAACAAAGATTTTTACGGTGAGGATATAGGCATTTCTTTGCGTCTCTGGTTGGAGGATTCCGATGAACCCGTAAAGGTGTACAGCAGTCCACGTATAGGAATTAACTATGCAGGAGAATACTGGGCATCCCGTCCCTGGCGGTATACGGCTTGCATTGACAAGCGTTAAATTTTCTTAAAATCCGGGTGTATATCAACAAAAATTCCTTTATTTGTCAGGATTTCTGAAATCCTCGAAACTATTGTCTATGAATAACTTCAGACGGGCCAACATCATAACTGGCTGGATCGTTTTCCTTATTTCCGCTATCGTATATCTTATCACCAAGGAACCTACAGCAAGTTTCTGGGATTGCGGTGAGTTTATCGCTGCTGCATATAAAATGGAGGTCGGACACCCTCCAGGGGCTCCCTTCTTTATGCTTATGTCCCGGTTCTTTTCCCTGTTTGCTTCCGGTACGGACCAGGTAGCAAAATGGATAAACACCCTTTCAGCCCTGGCCAGCGCTATGACTATTGCATTTTTGTTCTGGACCATCACTCACCTTGGAAGGAAGATTGTCGCAAAAGGAGGGGAACTTTCGGGTAGTGGTTTGGCTTCTGTTATTGGAGCCGGATTGGTAGGATCACTGGCATATACCTTTTCGGATACATTCTGGTTTTCTGCTGTTGAGGCAGAGGTGTATGCTACCTCCAGCCTTTTTACTGCCATGGTTTTCTGGGCCATCCTAAAATGGGAAAATGTTGCTGACACTCAGGGTGCGAATCGCTGGATCGTCCTGATTGCTTATTTAATGGGATTGTCTATCGGAGTTCACCTGTTGAACCTGCTGGCTATTCCGGCCATCGTCATGGTATACTATTTCCGTAAATATAAAGTCACCCGGAACGGGGTTCTTAAAAGCCTTGGGATATCCGGACTCTTGCTTCTGGTTCTTCTATATATAATCATCCCTGGAATTGTTCAGGTGGCGGGTGTGTTTGAACTTATTGCAGTGAACGGGATCGGTTTACCTTATAATACAGGCACGGTAATTTTTGTAATCGTTACCACAGGGGTTCTCACTTACCTGATTCTATGGACGCATAAGAAACAAAAAGCCCTTCTTAATACCATCCTGGTTTCATTTACCGTAATTGTAATAGGATACTTCTCATATGGGATAATCCTGATCCGTTCAGCCGCAAACACTCCGATGGAACAGAATGATCCTGAAACTGTTTTTGCACTTCTCGATTACATCAACCGCGAACAATACGGTTCCAGTCCCCTGATCCGAGGTCATTACTACAATGCCCCGATAACAAGAGGATCCCAGGGGAGTCCCATTCGATCAAAAATTGACGGCAAATATAAAACAACAAGTTATCGCCAGAAATTGGTATACGACGATCGGTTTTTAACCCTGTTTCCTCGTATGTGGAGTGCTCAGTCCAATCATGTTGGAGCTTATGAGAAATGGGGGAAGATAAAGGGGAATTCCATAACCGTAAATAACCCGAACGGTGAAGCACAGGTTTTGCGTAAACCAACTTTTGGGGAGAATCTCCGGTTTTTCTTCAGCTACCAGGTAGGACATATGTACCTGCGTTACTTTATGTGGAATTTCTCAGGAAGACAAAATGACCTGCAGGGGAATGGGGAAATTTATAAAGGGAATTGGATCAGTGGAATAAAATTTTTGGATGAAGCAAGGCTTGGTCCCCAGGACAAGCTTCCGGCATTTATGAAAGATAACCCGGCGAAAAACCGCTATTTCATGCTACCTCTCCTGTTAGGTATAGCAGGAATCTTATTCCAATATCAAAGAAATAAAAAGGATTTCTGGGTGGTCATGCTGCTGTTTTTTATGACCGGACTGGCCATCGTAGTATACCTGAACCAGTATCCATTCCAGCCTCGTGAACGTGATTATGCTTACTCCGGATCATTCTATTCATTTGCCATATGGATCGGACTTGGGGTACTTGGACTATCTGAAACCCTGAGGAAAAAGATGCCAGGGATTCTGGCACCTGCTATGGTTACACTGGGATGCATGGTCCTTGTTCCAGGTATTATGGCCCGGGAAAACTGGGATGACCATGACCGGTCAGGGCTTTATACTACGCGGGACTTCGCCTGGAATTATCT
>JAUUZM010000168.1 GCA_030589965.1 Bacteroides sp. | reverse complement strand
GTTGTGCTGGCTCCACCCTTTTACTACCATGTTGAGCAAAATGAATTACTCGATTATTACAGGGAGGTCTCTGAACAAATTGATCTGCCTCTATTCCTGTACAATATGCCTTCAAGGACCCATATTGATATAGAGATAGACACGGTTGTACAGGCAGTAGATATACCCGGAATTGTTGGTATTAAGGATAGTTCAGGAGACTTCTCTTACGTGCAGAAACTATTATTTGCCTTAAAGGATCAACCCGGATTTTTAGTTTTTGTGGGTCCTGAAGAAATCACGGCCCATTCAGTCCTGTCCGGAGCATCTGGTGGTGTAAACGGGGGTGCAAATTTGTTTCCTGAACTTTACGTAAGACTGTACGAGGCGGCCGTTAAAAGGGATCTTGATACTATATTTGAGCTGCAGGAAATAGTGATACAAATAAGCAGTACATTGTATCAGTTAGGAAACGGAAGACCCAATTATAGTAAAATACTGAAGGAGGCTCTGAGGCAGAAAGGCATCTGCAATGAATATTTGGCCAAACCTTACCTTCCTTTTTCGGATGAGGAAAAAAAGGAAATCGCATCCTGCCTTGACAATATCCAAATTCCGGGAAGTAATAAGGTAAATTTGTAATATGAATTCTATTGATGTTATCATTTTTGTTGCCTATCTGGTAGGTGTTGTTCTTTTTGGCAGTTCATTTTATAAAAGAAATAAGTCCTCAAAATCTTTCACCCTGGGAAATAATAATATTCCAACCTGGGTGATCTCCATGTCCATTTTTGCAACATTCGTCAGTAGCATCAGTTACCTCGCGCTTCCTGGCCTGGCTTACCTCTCAAACTGGAATGCTTTTGTTTTCAGCCTTTCCATTCCGATTGCAATTCTAATGGCAGTTAAATTCTTTGTTCCATTATATAGATCTGTGGGGAGTCCAAGTGCTTATACCTACCTGGAAAAGAGGTTTGGTCCATGGGCAAAGTATTACGCATCAGTAATGTACCTGCTAACTCAATTGATGCGTGCAGGAACCATTATGTATTTGCTGGCCCTGGCCCTGAATGTTATTCTGGGCTGGAATATTGCGCTAATAATTGTTATTACCGGATTGAGTGTTATGATTTATTCACTTCTGGGAGGAATACAGGCAGTAGTTTGGACGGATGCAATTCAGGGAATTATTTTGGTGGTGGGAGCCCTTGTCTGTACAGTCCTGCTATTGTTTTCTATGCCGGAGGGAAGTGGACAGCTTTTCCGTATTGCCGCAGAAAATAATAAGTTTAGCCTGGGAAGTTTTGGACTGGAACTTACCAGCTCTACATTCTGGGTGGTTCTGATTTATGGCCTGTTCATTAACCTTCAGAATTACGGAATTGACCAAAATTATATTCAACGGTACATGGCGGCCAGTTCTGAAAAGGAAGCAAAAAAATCTGCTTTATTCGGAGGTCTGCTCTACATACCTGTTTCCTTACTTTTCCTCTTTATTGGTACGGCTCTATTTGCTTATTATTCTGCGAGTCCTCATCTGCTGCCCGAAGGATTAAGCAGCGACAGGGTCTTTCCTTACTTTATTACCAACGAACTACCGGCAGGATTGACAGGATTACTGATTGCATCTGTATTTGCAGCGGGCATGAGCACAGTTTCAACCAGTGTAAACAGTTCGGCGACAATTATCCTGAACGATTTCTTTAAATCGAAGGATGGGAGACAGGGGACTGAACGTAAATCAATGAAGATATTATACTATTCATCTTTCATCTTCGCAAGTCTCTGCATATTGATAGCCATTGCCATGATCAATGTACAAAGCGCACTGGAAACCTGGTGGAAACTGGCCTCCATTTTCAGTGGGGGCATGCTTGGACTTTTCCTTCTGGGTTATTTTTCGAAAAAGGCGAAAAATGCCTCGGCTCTTATTGGGGTTGCTGCCGGTGTGGTTGTTATTGGATGGATGAGTCTGTCTCCAATATTTTTTACAAGCGAAGCCATGCTGAAGTATTCCAGTCCCTTTCATAATTATCTGACCATTGTTTTTGGAACTCTGGCGATATTTCTACTCGGGTTTTTACTGGCAAATACAATCTATAGAAACAAAAAAATACTTGTAGCAAAGGTTGAGAAGTGAATTTATTGGTTCGATTTTCCTGATTCTTTAGTCCCCTAAAAACAAACTTTTAGAAGAAAACTCAGGGTCACAGGTAAGATTGACATGTAATTTTCGAAGTCCGGCTTCATCTCCCGGGGTTGGAATATGGGTCAGGTGGACCTCACAATTCCGCAAGTCGGATAGTTTCTCGATGGCCACCTGGGCAGCCGGATTTGAGATGGCAGAAATGCCAAGCATGATCAGGGTTTCTTCTAAATCAAGACTGGTCATTTTACCGGTAAGTATCTCTTTTTTCATAAAGCCTACCTGTTCAACCATGTTGGCAGGCAGGAGGTGCATATTATCGGGTAGACCGGCCAGGTGTTTGGTGGCATTCAGGATAAGGCTGGACGCCGCATGCATCAGGGGAGAGTTTTTCCCCTTTATTATGGTGCCATCTCTCAGCTCAATAGCCGCTCCGCAATACATCCCTCCGCTTCCCTTGCCGTTCTCTCTGGCATCCTTGGCAGCCTGCCTGGAAGGAAATACTACTTTTCTGTCCTCAACAGAAGCATTTACTTTTTCCATGATTAATATGGACCTGTCCAATCCATCCTTGTCTTCAAGTCCCATTACATACTCAACAGCACAACGGAAGTACCTGCGGATGATTTCCTGGTGGGAAGCTTCTGCAATTACATCATCATCAATGATTCCCGCGCTGGCCCTGTTTACCCCCATATCGGTAGGAGATTTGTACATGGATTCTTCCCCGGTGATCTTTTCCAGTATCCTTTTCACCAGGGGAAATGCTTCAATATCCCTATTATAATTGACTGTACTTGTATTGTATGCTTCCAGGTGATGATGATCTATCTGTACAATATCCTTCAGGTCAACTGTGGCCGCTTCATAGGCGATATTCACCTTATGTGATAAAGGCAGGTTCCAAATGGGAAAGGTTTCAAATTTTGCATATCCGGCCTTTACCCCCCGTTTGTTTTCATGATAAAGATTATTCAGGCAGGTTGCCAGCTTCCCACTTCCTGGTCCGGGTGCGGTTACTACCACAATGGGTTTCGTGGTTTCGATGTATGGATTCGCACCGTATCCCTGGTCGCTAACGATTTGGTCTACATCCATGGGATAGCCCTTGGTAAAACCATGGGTATACACCTTAATCCCGTTTCTTTCAAGCTTATTCTTGAAAGATGTAGCCTGGGGTTGGTTATGATATCGTGTAATTACTACTGCAGTTATCTCAATACCCCATTCCTTGAAATCATCAATCGTTTTCAATGCATCAGAATCATAGCTGATGCCAAAGTCCGCCCGCATTTTTTTTCTTTCAATATCTCCGGCATGCACACATATAATAATATCAGTCTTATCCTTGAGCTCCTGTAAAAGTCGCATTTTTACATTGGGATCGAATCCTGGAAGAACCCTTGATGCATGGTAGTCGAACATAATTTTTCCTCCGAATTCGAGATATAGCTTCTCATTATAATGATCAACTCGTTCCAGGATTGAAGCGGTCTGCTCTTTGATGTAGGCTTCATTGTCGAATCCGATTTTTGGAGAATTTTCAGGTTTGGAACTCATGAATCAGGATGCTTGATTAACAAAAGTTCAATATAGGGTTTTTATCCATGTTTTCTAATTGGCAATTGCCCCAAATTTTGATAGCACAGCACAAGTGCAATTTTAACTGAAAGTGCTTTTTTGTAAAAAAGTGTGATGGCATGTGATGTTTTATGTATATATTATCACTGTTATCCGACTAAATTCTCAAGCCGGTGATTTTTCCTCTGTATAGCCCAAAAACAGGGCATCCTTATTTCATATTTCAAAGTGACCCCCCAGCTATTCTTCTTTAAATACCAAATTCAGCTGCATTGTATCTTTGGGTGACCCTCTGGTTATTTGGCAGCTACGATTAGTACTTCTGAGAAGCTCGCTCACATCCAGCATACTAATCAGATGCATCCTAACAAGAGCTGCTACCACTGAAAACGCCTTCTTGGTCTGTGCTATTTTCTGGATGACAGTCAATAGCAACTGAGCAATCAGTGTACACCAGACCTGAGTTCTGATGGCATTCTCGTTTTCACCATAGAAGTAGTGCAACTGGAAATTCTGCTTCATTTTCTTAAACAGCAATTCTATGCCCCAGCGCTTTTTATACAGGAAAGCTACTTCCTCGGCGGTAATATCAAAACTGTTTGTCAGGAACTCATAATACCGATTCTGTTCATCCTGGTAACAGACCTTTCTTAAACGAAGCTGTTTTGTGACCTTGGTTTGTTTCTTGCCGGTCTCGTCTTCTGGATTGTATTCCAGCTCAATGATCTCATCTCTGAGTACTTTTGCCTGCCCTTTCTTGCGGTAGCCTACACGGGTTGTTTCCAATACGGTATACACAGCATTCTTCTTCAATCGGGTAACAAAATAGACCTGTTTGGTGCTCCACAGTGCAAACTGTTGATAATAGTTGTAAGCACGGTCAAATACAATCATGCTGTGGGATATCAATTCCAGGCTCTTTAGAAAATCCTGGTCATGTACTTTGGCTGCCGTGATTTTGATAAACCGTCCAACCGATTGAACTGCATCGATCAGCATATGTACTTTTAGCCCGCCTTTTTTCTTCCCGTCACCCTTGGGGTTGCGCCCAACACCTTTGAGTATGTCACTGAACAAGCGTATGGTAGTAGAATCGATTAAAAGAACCTCCTTGAAGGTCAGTCCGTAGGTTCGGCTGTCCGACAAACTTTATTTCTGTATTTTTACTCATATGTTGTATTATGTTTTGTGGTAAAAACAAATGTACAACATGAAGGGGAAACCTCCGGGGAGTACCCTTCTATTTTCTATGCTATTTTAGTCGGACAGTAGTGATATATTATATTATCTTGCATAAGATTTTATTATGAAAAAGGAAGGGTATATACCAATCTACAAGAGGTTGACAGAAACCTACCGGAACCGCATTTTAACGCAGGAACTGGTACCTGGAAATTGAAGCGATGCGCTTTAACGAAATAATTGCTAAAGAAATTATCAGTTTTAATAAACTTAGAACTTATCAAAAGGTGTTTAATTCTAAAGTCTTAGATAGCAGGATTCAAATGTTTATTCAAATAAATAGATGCTTAGTTTATAAGAATTAAAACCATATTATCCCGAATCTTGCATGATTATGAAAGGTTTATTCTCATGGAATATCTTCAGTATAAAATTCTGGAAATTGTTTTCGAAAGCCCTTATGAAAATAAGTTGGCTTTTCTGGGTGGAACCTGTTTGCGCATAGTACACAACTGTTAAAAAGGGTGCATACCATTGTTATGTCCAGTTTCCGGGTATATTGTTCAACGAAGGACTGACACAATACAAGGATGAAAAAAAATATTATTATTTTCGGAATATATGAAGCAGGTTAAATTGGGTTAAACGGAAGAAATCATGATCCCATTGAAATATCATTAAATACTTGTTTTGTTGTATGTTTCCTGTTTGTGCAAGGATATAATCCAAATAACAATAAACTGCTTCAGTAACTCAAATTTACAAACAATGAAAAAACTTAAACCAACCTTCACACTGATTATTTCTGTTTGCTTACTGCTTCTGTCCTTTTCGGATGCCGGTAAAAAAACCGAAACTTTTGAAATCACAAAACAGGAATTACTCAACAAGATCAAGGGTGGCTGGGCCGGACAGACCATCGGAGTTTGTTATGCACTGCCTACAGAGTTCAGATACCAGCAGAGGATGATCCCTGATTCCATTCAACTGGATCTGACGGCAGAGGCTCTAAAAAAGCGTTTTAATAATGATGACATCTACATGGATGCGAAATTCGTCGAGGTGATCGGCAGACTGGGATTGGATGCCCCTGCAGATTCTTTTGCCTTGGCTTTTGCCCATGCAGGATTCAATCTATGGCATGCCAACCAGGCCGCCAGGTATAATATTCTGCAGGGAATAATGCCCCCTGAATCGGGACATTGGAAATACAGCATGCATTCGGATGATATTGATTTTCAGATCGAGGCTGATTTTGCCGGACTTACCTCGGCCGGTGTGCCGGCAGCGGCAGTATCCACAGCGGATAAGGTGGGTCACCTGATGAATTATGGCGATGGATGGTACTCGGGGGTTTATGTGGCGGGCATGTATTCGCTGACATTTATCTCCAACGACATTAATTATATAGTCCATGAAGCCCTGAAACTGATTCCCCGGGAAAGCAAGTTCCACCAGGCTATGTCGGATGTGATTAACTGGCATACGCAGTATCCGGGGGACTGGAAAAAGACCTGGCAGGAAATTGAAGACAGTGAGTGGAGCTATGACTTGCATTGTACCGACGGTGTATACCAACCATTCAACATTGATGCTAATGTAAATATGGCCTATGTGCTGGTTGGACTGCTTTATGGGGAGGGTGATTTTTTCAAATCTATGGATATTTCCATGCGATGCGGCCAGGATTCAGATTGCAACCCTTCATCCGTTGGCGGTATAATGGGAGCGATGATGGGGTATGATAATATTCCTGCAAAATGGTTGGATCCCCTGAAAGAAATTGAAGATCACAGGCTTAATTACACGACTGTCTCCCTGAATGATTGTTATGATATCTGCTTCAATTCTTCTCTTGAAAATATCGTCAATCATGGTGGTAAGGTTGACGGGGATAATATCACCATAAACTACCGGGAACCTGAAACCCTTCCGCTTGAGGTCGCCTATCCGAACATCTATCCTAAAGACTTGATAACACTTAATAATTCAATAGAGGAAATTCAGGCAATAGAATTTTCCGGAACCGGGATCGCTGTTTTGGCGCCATCCATGCGAGAACTAAGGAGAATGGAAGATAAGAGTTATGTTGCTGAAATTGAAGTAAGTATTGACGGGGGAAAAACCATCCTCAGGAGATTGCCATTTGATATACATGATCGCGCACTTGAGGTATACTTTAACCTGGAACTGCCAAAAGGAGACCATACTCTTGAGTTGAAATGGATGAATCCCCGGGAAGATTTAGACATTCAAATTTCACACTGTATTGTATTTTCTGATCAACTGGTAAAAATTGATGATAATTGACAGAATTGCATAACCATATACTTAAAAAAATCATTGACAGATGACAAAAAACAGTAAAATACTGGTTAT
>JAUUZM010000239.1 GCA_030589965.1 Bacteroides sp. | reverse complement strand
TTATTATGACGGATATATCCCTGAAAAGTTACTATATAAAATCTGCAAGAGCTTTTATACTGAATATCAAGTAAATATAAACAAAGTATTATTTCATTATGAAAATTTTTGGACAAAATACTTGACAAATGAGTTTTCATATATTATCTTTGACCAACCGTTCAGTCATAAACTATCACATGATGGTTTATTTTTTAAATATTGCGTTGACTGAACGTTTAACCGAAAATCGCCGCCTATGTCACCAAGAACAGAACAACAATTTGAAGAGATCCGGGGATCCCGGAAAAAAGAAATACTGAAGGCGGCCCTGGAGCTTTTTGCTTTAGAAGGATTCTATGTCACCTCAATCAGCAAAATCGCTGAAAAGGCAGGGATTTCCAAAGGACTCATGTACAATTATTTTGACAGCAAGGAAGAGCTCATCAAGACTATTATCTTTAATGGTATCGACAAAATCACCTGGTTCGTTGATCCAAATAAGGATGGTTTTCTAACAAAGCAGGAAATGAAATATTTTCTTGATGAAATGTTCCAGGCTCTACAGAATGAACCCCTGTACTGGAGACTGTATTTTAATCTCTTTTTCCAACCTCATGTTATGAATCTCGTAGAAAAAAGATTATCCCTTGTGATCCACAAATACATGAAAATGCTGTCTCAGTATTTTGAATCCTCTGGCTCAACAGATCCAGAAACAGATGCTATATTTTTTGGCGCACTGCTTGATGGTATAGGATTTCAGTTTATGATTGCCCCGGACCATTTTCCGCTGGAAAAAATAAAAGCAAAACTTCTTCAATTATATAGTTAAATATCAAGCCGATGAAAAAAACCATGTTTATTTCAGGCCTCATCTTGCTGGCCTTCTGCATTCCATCAAATGCTCAGGATGCCCGTGCCATTATTAAAAAAGCCGATGATAAGATGCAGGGGGAAGAAACCAGCCAGAGTACCATGACCATGACGATCGTAAGGCCAAGCTGGGAGCGCGTTGTTACTTTTAAAAACTGGACCAAAGGCAGAGATCATACACTTGCCCTTATAACAGCCCCCGCCAGGGAAAAGGGACAGACTTTTCTAAAAAGGGAAAATGAAATGTGGAACTGGAACCCCACTATTAACCGTCTTATTAAACTTCCCCCCTCGATGATGTCACAGGGATGGATGGGGTCTGACTTCTCAAACGATGACCTCCTTAAGGAATCATCCATTGTAGTTGACTATACACATTCAATCATAGGGGAAGAAGAAATAGATGGATGGGAATGCTATAAAATCGAGCTGATTCCCCTGGAAAATGCAGCAGTTGTCTGGGGCAAAATTTTTAAATGGGTCTCCAAAAAAGAATTCCTCCAGATGAAAACCGAGTATTATGATGAAGACAACTATCTGATTAAGTCCGAATTGGCATACGATATTAAAACCATGGGGGGAAGAGTGATTCCCTCCAAATATGAACTGATTCCGGAAGAAGAAGAGGGACATAAAACACTTGTGCAAATGGATGAGATCCAATTCAACAAACCCATTTCCGACAGTTTCTTTTCCCAGCAGAACATGAAAAAAGTTCGATAATCCGGTAATGGAATAAATCATTGATCCAATAAAGAATATACAATGAAAGAATATTTTAAACTGGCATGGAGGAATATCTGGAGAAATAAGCGAAGAACAATGATTACCATAGCATCTGTGTTCTTTGCTCTCTGGCTGGCACTTATTATGCGATCTATACAGGTAGGAAGCTATTCACATATGGCGGATGGTATTGTGGAGGCATTTACAGGATCCATACAGATCCACGGAGATGGATACTGGGAGGATAGAACACTGGACAAAACCTTTGCACAGGAAACTTCTCTTATGACAAAAATCGAATCCATCGAAAACGTAAAGTCCGTTATTCCGCGCCTGGAATCATTTGCTCTTGCTTCGACTGGTGAGCAGACCAAGGGGATTATGGTAGTTGGGATTGATCCTGAAAGAGAGCTGGAACTGACACATCCTGACAGGAAACTTATTGAAGGCAATTATTTTGAGGGCTCCTCAGATGGTGTTCTGGTATCAAGCAGGCTTGCAGATTTTCTGGGACTCAAACTGAATGATACTCTTACCTTACTTAGTTCAGGTTACCATGGTGCCAGTGCTGCAGGAATTTACCCTGTCATTGGTATAATTAAAATGCCTAACCCTGAACTGGATAGGCGCATAGTCTATATGACCCTGCCTTATGCTCAGGAACTATATGGGGCCTATGAAAGACTTAGTTCTCTTGTGATTAATGTTGAGAATTCCAATCTGCTGGACAAAACCAAAAAGGATATTTCATTGGTACTTGATGAGGAAATTTACGAAATCATGGATTGGAAAGAGATGAATCCTGAGCTCGTACAGCAAATTCAATCTGATGCAGCAGGAGGCTATATTATGCTTGGGATGTTATACCTGATCATAGGGTTCGGTGTGCTGGGAACCCTGATCATGATGACAACAGAAAGAAGAAAGGAATTCGGTGTAATGATTGCGATTGGAATGCAGAAGAAGAAACTGGGACTTATCCTTACCATTGAAATGCTAATGATGGGGGCTGTCGGAATTATCGCAGGCGTGATTGGCAGCCTTCCTGTCATTGCTTACCTGGTCAAAACCCCGATTCGTTTTACCGGCGAATCTGCAAAGATGTTTGAGATCTATGGATTTGAGCCCATCATGCCCGCAAAGTTAGAACTCTCTTACTTTTTAGCACAATCATCAGTGGTCCTGGTAATATTTATCCTGGCCATTATCTATCCGGTAAATTCAGTGATGAAGCTAAAGGAGATCAAAGCATTACGTTCATAATCAACACAAAAACTACAAAGATGATCTGGTCAATATCATGGAAAAATGTATGGCGCAATAAGGTCCGCTCACTCGTGGTAATAGTCGCTTTTACCCTGGGAATATTTGGGGGATTATATATGGTGGCCTTTTTTTACGGGATGGCAGAATCCAGAATAAAACTTGCCATTGGAAACGAATCCTCTCATATCCAGGTTCACAACCCTTTATACCTCGAAAACAATGAACTGAAATATACCATTGATGAGAGTCCGGAAATTGTGGCTCAAATTGAAAAAATACCTCAGGTTCTAGCCGTTAGTCCCCGAATTAAAGTTACAGGAATGGCCAACACTTCCGGTAATGCTTCGGGGGTGATGATCAATGGGGTGGATGTAGAAAAGGAACGACTGGTGACAGGAATTTCTGAATCAATTGCGAGAAATGGTGGATCCTTTTTTAAGGAGAGTGGAAGAAAGCCCATTGTGATTGGAGAGAAACTTGCAAAGACCCTTAAGTTAACATATTATGAAATTCAGGATGAAGACCTTGATATTCTGGGTGAAAGAAAAAATCTTCGCAACATTATTCCGGTCCTCGATTCACTTAAAGGCAAATCCTTTCGTTCCGAATCAGAATTTGACCATGCCCTTGCTAACCTGTTAGGAAAGGAGGAGGCCGAAAAAGCGTCCTTCAGGATCAAGCAATCTGCCATCAAATACCGCCTTAAAAGAAAAATCGTTCTCAGCTTTCAGGCACTGGATGGAAATATTGCCTACGATGCGTTTCGGGTTGTAGGAGTTTACAACACCGGCAATACGGGCTTTGATGGTCTTAACGTCTATGTTCGTAATACAGATATAGCTTCTGTAGCATCTTTGATGCCTGACCAGGTAAACCAGATAGCCATTCTTCTTCATTCTGTTGAGGAAGATAAGATGGTGGCAGAACAAATAGCCGGATTAATGCCCGGGGCGGATGTCCAAACCTGGGATGAAATAATGCCGGAAGCTGCAATGTATTCTGAAATAATGGACTATTTTCTTTTCATCTTTCTGACTTTTATCCTTCTTGCTCTGGGGTTCGGTATTGTAAATACCATGTTAATGGCAGTACTGGAAAGAGTTAAAGAGCTTGGTATGCTTATGGCTGTCGGTATGAACCGAAGGAGGGTTTTCAGGATGATCATGCTCGAAACCGTTTTTCTTGGATTGACAGGAGCAATGGCCGGAATGCTTCTTGCCTACTTGCTGGTGTGGTGGACAGGAAATACCGGGGTGGATCTTTCATCCCTATACCAGGAAGGGCTGGAGGCTATGGGGATTGCAACCCTGGTTTATCCCACCATCGGGTGGGATGCCTTTTTCCAGATCACATTCCTGGTAATTCTCACAGGGATACTGGCATCCATCTACCCGGCCCTGAAGGCACTTAAGCTGAATCCTGCAGAGGCACTTCGCGTGGACATGTAAACAAGAATTAAATAAACATAATAATACCAATATGAAATTTATTGAAATCCGAGACCTGCAAAAGATCTATAATGATTCTGAACATGAAGTTCACGCTGTGCGTGGCATCGATCTTTCTTTTGAAGAGGGAGAATTCGCCGCAATTGCCGGACCCTCCGGATGCGGAAAAACCACCTTGCTGAATATTCTTGGGGGACTTGACGAGCCTACAAGGGGTACCATAAATATCGGTGGAACCAATGTAAATGAACTGAAATCATCCGAACGGATCAACTTCAGATTAAATAATATTGGGTTCGTTTTCCAGGCATATAACCTTATTCCGGTTCTTACGGCCAAAGAAAATGTTGAATTCATTATGCATCTCCAGGGCAGACCAAAAGCTGAAAGGGATGCCAGGACCAAGGAATTGCTGGAAGCAGTCGGTCTGGGAGACCGCTTGAATAGCAGACCCTCGAAACTCTCAGGCGGACAACAGCAAAGAGTTGCCGTTGCAAGAGCACTGGCATCCAAACCAAAGTTCATCCTTGCCGATGAACCTACGGCAAATCTTGATTCGAAGGCAACCGAGAACCTCCTTGATATCATGGAGAAACTGAACAAAGAAGAAAATATTACATTCATTTTTGCCACCCATGATGCCAGGGTAATGAAAAAGGCAAAGCGTGTGATCTATCTCGAAGATGGTAAAATCCTGAAGGATGAAGTAAAGTAGTATTTATGCATTGGGTTCGTACATATATTTTCCTGACAGCAATTTTGGTTTGCGGAATTTCGGCAGAAAGTCAGGATACCCCTTTTGAGCTTAACGGATATCTTTCAAATATGCAATCCGTAATGTTTGATGATCCTTCGGAGGACTGGATTATGGATAATCTGTTTCATAATCGCCTGAATTTTCACTGGTACGGAGGTGAGCATTTTACAGGCACTATCCAGCTTCGTAACCGATTGATGTACGGTGAAACCATTAAATCCATTCCCGGGTACGTGGATGCCATTGCCGGGGATATAGGCTTGATGGATCTATCGTTTAATATCCTTAGTGGTAATTCATATGTGCTGAACACAAGTATTGACCGCGTTTGGCTGCAATATTCAACAGAGGGGTTTGTAGCAACAGCGGGTCGGCAGAGGATAAACTGGGGACAAACATTTGTCTGGAATGTAAACGATGTGTTCAATGCC
>JAUUZM010000162.1 GCA_030589965.1 Bacteroides sp. | reverse complement strand
TTAATTCCAAATCTTCCTTTAACAGCATCTTTAAGAATTCTACAGGCATGACGCCCAGCCAGTTCAGGGAAGCCTATTTTCTTGATCAGGCCGGACAGGAAACCTGAAAGCAGGCAGTAAAAAAGCCTTTCTTTCATCACTACACATTGAATAACTTGTGCCATCCGCTAAGTTCGGACAGGTCTGTCTTCCGTACCAAGCGGTTCGGACGTTTTTGCCCCCTTCATGTCGTAATATTGCACTATACCCGCCACGAACAGCTATAAATCACTGCTGACCAGGCCATATTGTATTTTTAAATAATGAGGTTTATTATCCTGATAATATTAATAGTATTGGTATCCCCCAAAGGGATGTTTGCCCAGAGTTTATTTGAAAGTTCTGGGACAGCAGAGGAGAATAACACTCTTCCCTTTCAACTTTCCGGGTATACCAGGGGAGTTGCATACCTGGGAGAATACTCAACACCTCCTTCTTCTGAGATCAAATCTACCTATGGGGAGGCTGCTCTCAGGATCAATGCGTTTTCCGGAGATCGGGGTAGATTGTTTACAGATCTCCGCTTCCGCAGCGGATACGAATACAATGAATGGATAAACGATTTTCAGGTAAGGGAAGCCTATGCCGATCTCTATCTTGGCAATTTTGAACTCAGGGCCGGACAGGCAATCATTGCCTGGGGAAGGACAGATGTGGTCAATCCTACCAATAACCTTACTCCCCAGGATTATTTTGTAAGGTCACCTGAGCCAGATGATATGAGGCTGGGGAATTTTTTGTTTAGAGGCCGGTACAGTATTACTCCCCAGCTCAGGTTTGAGGCTGTGTGGGTTCCGATGTACAAATATTCTACTTATAGATTCGATCTTTTCGAAATGCCGGATTATATAAATTTCTCTGAAAGTTCTTTTCCGGAGGCAGCAATTAACAATGGCTCAATAGCCGCAAAAATAGATTTTCTCTTTAATGGATTTGATGGATCATTGTCCTGGTTCAATGGCTATGATCCAATGCCTGGTATACATCCTGGTGAGATTCCAGGGTCTCCTTCCGAGGAGATGATAATTGAAATGTATTCCAGGGCTTTCAGGCAGCAAACCCTCGGACTCGATCTATCTCTTGGATTGGGATCTTTTGGAGTTCGGGGGGAAGCTGCCTTTAGGAACCCAACTCCGGAGTATAGGGACCAGGTTTTTACACCCAAATCTGACCTGCGTTATGTACTGGAAACCGAGCGTTCATTCGGAGATTTTAATATGATGCTCATGTATATGGGCCATTATGTGGTTGACTTTACTGAAATTCCGATTCTGGGTGGTATGCCGGAAATTGATCCCTTACAGCTGCAGGATCCTGCCATACTGGCTATGCTTGGGCCCATGATGGAACAGGAAGTGGCAGGATTTAACCAGATTATTTTCGATCAGACCAAAGAGATCTCGCATACGATTGGACTAAGACCATCCCTGGCAATGTTTCACGGGGTAAGCAAAATCGAGGTATATGGTATGTATAATATCAGTACCGAAGAATGGGGACTATTCCCCAGACTTACATGGGATGTGAACGATAATCTGAAACTGAGTGTTGGGGGACAGTATTTCGAGGGTGGAGTGAATACCCGGCATGATTTGATCGCGCCGGTTTTTAACAACGGATATTTTGAGTTGAGATATAGTTTTTAATCGGGATCCAGTGTTAATGCAGATATGATTTTTAAACAGAATAATTAGAAGAAACGGAATGAATATATTATTAACAGGAGCCTCAGGTGCAGTGGGCAAAGAAGTTCTGAAGCAGCTGGCTGGACTGGAGGATGTCAATCTAACGGTTTTTGATAAGAAATCGGGCCGGACTGTAAAAACCTTTTCCCCATACTCCAGACAGATCGAGATCTGTTATGGAGACCTTAGAGATGAAAAGGATGTGGAAAAAGTTTGCATGCAAAAAGATATGGTGATCCATCTTGGAGCCATCATTCCTCCACTGGCAGATCAGGACCCAGAACTGGCCTATAATGTAAATGTTGTGGGGACTAGAAATCTGATCCATAGCCTTAAGAATCATTCCATGGGTGTTTTTTTTCTCTACGCATCTTCAGTGTCCGTTTACGGTGACAGGTTAGACAATCCGATGATAAAGGTGGAAGATTCGCTAAAACCAAGTGAGGGAGATGAATACGCAAAGACTAAGATAGAGGCTGAAAAGGAGGTCAGGGAGAGTGGTCTTGATTGGTCCATTTTCCGCCTCTCTGCCATTATGGGTGTAGATAACCATAAGGCGACTGAGTTGATGTTTCACATGCCTCTTCCAACTTTGATGGAAATCGCCTCACCGATTGATACCGGAAGGGCCTTTGTTAATGCGATTTATAAAAAAGCTGCATTATCTGGCAGGATCTTCAATCTTGGTGGTGGTGAAACCTGCAGGATCACATACCGGGATTTCCTTTCCCGGGCTTATGAGATATTCGGACTTGGTAATCTTGACTATCCAGCGAAGGCATTTGCCGAGAAAAACTTTCATTGTGGTTATTACTCTGACGGAGATCGGTTGGAGGAAATTCTGGAGTTCAGGAATGATACCATTGAAACATATTTTGAAAATCTCAGGTATTCGGTTTCATCCCTGCAGAAAATTATCACAGGGGTTTTTAGGAAGAAAGTAAAATCACAGTTGCTTAATCGGTCAGAACCATTTAAAGCATACAATGAACAGGATAAGAAACTGATTCAAAGATTTTTCAAGGTTGCTTAATTATTAAGCTGTTAAATTAATTTTTCCAGAGCATGAGAACAGGTAGTTTTTTGGTACGGTATCGTTGGTGGATAGTTGCCGCATCCTTATTGGTTTCGGGATTTTTCGGATTGCAAATCTTTCGTGCGGAGATCAACCCGGATATGGAAAGCTATGTGTATGAGAAAATGCCCTCCCGTCTGAACACAAATCTGATTGAGGAGATTTTTGGCGGTGATGAAATGGTGATTATACTCTTCGAATCTGAGGATATTCTACAAAAGGAAACTCTTACTCGAATTAAAGAGGTGAATAAGCAGCTCAAAGACCTGGATGGAATTGATGAAACTTTGTCCCTCTTTGACGCTAAGAATATTAAGGGTGAGGATGGGGCCATGGTGGTGGATGCATGTATCCGAAGAATTCCAAAGACAAAAGATAAAAGAGAAAGCATCAGGGAAGAGATAAAGCAGAATAGTCTGGTTTATGAGGTGTTGGTTTCGGCGGACTTTACCCTTTGCAGTATAATCGCAACCCTTGAACCCGAGGCATTAGACGATGATATTGTGATTGCCATTGAAGAGTTGCTGGAGGCAAATCCCGGACCGGAAAAGACCTATATAGGCGGACTCCCATACATTAAGGCAAATGTGGCTATGGAAATGGCCAGGGAATTTAAACTGCTTATGGGTATTGGACTGGGCATAATGCTGATCATGCTGTACCTATTTTTCAGGGAGATAAGGGGAGTAGTTCTGCCCTTCATTGTGGTGATTATGAGTATACTTTTTAGTATGGGATTAATGCCCCTTGTGGGATGGCAGATGTCCATCATCACCCTGCTTTTACCCATTATGCTTATAGCCATTGCCAATGATTACGGCATTCATATGATGGCCAAATACCAGGAGTATAATACACTTGGGAATGGGGCGAGTATCACATCCATGGCAAAAGGAATATACACCAGTCTCAGGAGTCCCATTTTGTTTACAGGAATAACCACCATTGCCGGATTGCTCTGCCTTTTGTCACACAAGATGTTGCCGGCCAAACAAGTGGGAGTGGTGGCTGCTGCAGGCATTGGATTTGCCCTGCTACTCAGCCTGGTATTTATTCCCGCGGCACTTTCAATTATAGGGAAATCAAAGCCAGTTGGCACTGATAATCCAATAAAGAAAAGATGGATCGACAGAATACTTCTGTATTTCGGTACAATGGTAGCAGCCCATCCCCGCAGGATAATCATAAGCTCAGTGATGGTAGCCCTAATTTCAGGGCTGGGTATTTTTTTCCTGAAAGTAGATACCAATCTGGAGAATTTTTTTCCTGAAAAGCACCCGGTCAGAATCAGTTCTGAGATTATTAATGAAACATTTGGAGGATCACAAAATATCTCCATCCTGGTAGAAGGAGATATCCTGGATCCTTTAGTCATGCAGAAAATAGATCTGTATGAACGAGAACTTAAGCAAAATGAAGCTGTAGGAAATGTTATGTCCATTGCCGGTGTGATTCGGGAGATCAGTATGGCCATAAATGATGAGGGGGATCCCTATTATAACAGGATACCAGATAGCAGAAATGCCATTGCACAGTATATGGAACTGTACCTGATGAGTGGTGATCCTGATGACCTGGAAAGAATGGTTGATTTTGATTTTCAGAGGGCCCAGATTATGGTCCGCATCAACGATGGCAGTAACACAGCTCTGAAAGGTGTTCTGGCCGATATTGGGGAACTTGCAGGAAATGATGAGCACTCCACCAGGATTGGAGGGTACGGATTGATTGCTGCGGATTTGGCGGACCTGGTAGTAAGGGGACAGGTAATGTCTCTTCTTATTGCTTTGATCGTAGTTTTCCTGCTATTATCCTTATTGTTCAGGTCGGTTTCTGCCGGGATCATTGGATCCATACCCCTGGCACTTGCCATGATCATCCTGTTTGGATGGATGGGCTACCTGGGTATAAGGCTGGATATTGCCACAGCCCTGCTTTCATCTATAATGATTGGAGTGGGGGTGGACTACACCATTCATTTTCTCTGGAGATACAAGTCGGAACGAGGGAATGGACTTGAACCTGTCAGATCAATTATGAAAACCCTGACAACAACCGGAAGAGGTATCAGTTTCAATGCCTTCTCGGTGATCCTTGGATTTTCGGCACTTCCATTCTCAGTTTTCTCTCCGATCCGGTATTTTGGATTTCTGGTCATGGTCTCCATTTTTACATGCCTGATAGGCGCCCTTGTTATCATTCCTGCCCTGGTCCTTATTTTCAAACCAGGATTCCTGGAACCTGATAAACCAAAACCTGCCAGGATCAACTGGCAGCACAGGACCGCTTGGCTGAGGGGAAGAAAAGCCATTCCATCAAATTGATTATCAACAATTAGAAACATCAACAATAAAACATGAACTCATGAGAGCAATAAGAAAAATACTTATCAGCCTGGCTTCCATTTCATTCTGCTTCTTGTTTACAAACCTGGCACCAACAGCGAATTCTGAAGCAAGGGATATTATGAATATGGCAAGGGAAGCCTCTAAAATTAGTGGTCTGGAGGCCATTTCAACACTGAAAATTTATGATGCAAAAGGAAGGGAAAGGATTAGGCAAACGTCCATGGCATCCAGGGAGTTTGATAATGGAGCTACGCAAAAACGCATCATACGGTTCCTGTCCCCTGCCGAAGTGAAGGGCACAGGTATGCTGATCTATGATTATAAGGAAAAGAACGATGATATGTGGATCTACATGCCTGCATTAAGGAAAACAAGAAGGATTGTAAGCAGTGAAAAAAGCAAGAGTTTCATGGGTAGCGAATTCAGTAATGCTGATATGTCAGCTCCTAACCTGGATGATTTTAATTATACCCTTCTGGGCTCTGAATCATCAGACGGATGTGATTGCTGGATGATTGAGTCGGTCCCCATTGATGAAGACATCATGGATGAGATGGGATTTGACCGAAAGATAACCTGGATTGGAAAGAAGGATTATGTACTGAGGAAAGCAGAATATTATAATGAGGATGACGAGCTGTTTAAAGAAATGAAAGCAGGGAAAGTTCAGGCAATTGATCCTTCCGGGAAAAAGCATATGGCGATGTACATGGAAATGGTGAATAAGGAAAACGGAAGAAGATCTATAATGACCATGGATAAGATCCAGTATAACCCGGATGTTAAGCAAGAATACTTTACCCTATCCTACCTCGAAAAGATATAGACCCTCTAAACTTTTTGTCTTTTGAGGTGTTCTTAATATTACTTAATTCGCAAAGAGTGAGAGGATTGCATAAGATACTTTTAATCATATTATTTTTTTCTTTGTCTGGAACCTTTGGTTTCGGCCAGGAGTATACCGTTTTCGTTGAGGTAAGTGGTATCAGGTCTGACACTGGACTAATACGATTTGCTCTGTATGATCATAAAAAGCAATTTCCCAACGATCCTGTAAATGACTATGTTTTTGAGAAAACATTAATGAAGGAAGGAATCCTCAATGTTGAGCTGAATGATATTCCTCCTGGGATATATGTCATTTCCGTGCTTGATGATGAGGATGGAAATGGCAAAATGAAATTCAATTTACTAAGATTTCCAAAAGAGGGGTATGGCTTTTCCAATAATATAAAGCCCAGGTTAAAACATCCCCCTTTTAATAAATGCACCTTCCAAATCAGCGAAGGCGAAACCAGGCTGAAAATAGAAATTCAATATTTCAGAGAAAAAGCCTAGTTTTATTCTATGAATAAAGAAATTCTGGGACTCCGGACCTGCGCCTATCTTGTAGCTGACCTGGAAAAAGCAAAGGAATGGTATACAAAAGCTTTTGATACGAAACCCTACTTTGATGAACCTTTTTATGTTGGATTTAATATTGGCGGGTATGAATTAGGATTACTTCCCCAGGAAAATCCGCCGGATAACAAACCAGAAAGCGTACTCACTTACTGGGGGGTTAACGATATCCACGGTGTTTATCAAAAGCTACTTGACCTTGGGGCAGTATCGCATGAAGAACCAACAAATTATGGAGGTGAGCTTATGATTGCCGCCGTGAAGGACCCCTGGGATAACATCATTGGTATAATTTATAATCCGGATTTCGCTGTTTCAAAATGATACGAGCTAAGCAGGTGGTAGAATTTGCCGGAAAACAAAATTGATCCAGGTTTATTTTTACAATTCAATCAGGATAGAATGAAGCTTAAAGGAAGAAAATTTGAGAGGATTGACAGGCAGGTGACCTGGTGGATGGCCTCGCGGGGATTGACATTATTACGAATCAGCCTGGGAATCATATTCTTTTGGTTCGGGGCACTAAAATTTTTTGAGGGTTTGAGTCCAGCCGAAAACCTTGCTACCCAAACCATAGATATCCTTACATTCGGTCTGATAGGTCCATCCGCTGTTCGTTACGGATTAGCCACCTGGGAAGTGTTAATAGGAGTAGGATTGATTTTCAACGTCTTCCTGAGAGAAACATTATTGTTAATGTTCCTTCAGATGATGGGAACCATGACACCAATATTTCTCTTGCCGGACCAGGTCTTTACCCAATTTCCCTATGGACTTACACTGGAAGGCCAGTACATAATAAAAAACCTTGTTGTAATCAGTTCAGGTATAGTCATCGGAGCCACCGTTCGCGGGGGGGAGATTTTAACCGATAGCCCTGAGGGC
>JAUUZM010000095.1 GCA_030589965.1 Bacteroides sp. | reverse complement strand
TTCAGATTACTCAGTAAAGGTATCTATGACATTCCACGCAATGGAATTCCTTCCATGCTTCTCCGATATCTACGGGGTGTACAAATTCCAGAGAATCTCTTACAGCAACCGTGGTAAACTGGTCCGGATGTCCCTGTCCGACAATTGTATGACAGAGATTGCAGTCCCGCGAAATCACCCTGCCTGAAGATGATTTATGCTTATCATCATGGCAACGGTGACAACCGGTGGAGTTAATATGTCCAAGGTGATTCGGATAAACATCCCATCTGGCTTTCATTTCCGGAAATATATTCTGTTTGAAATCTTCCTGGATACCGGCAATGGCTTTTTCAATGAGATGGTATTTCTCTTCAAAGATTTCGGGATACATCATTTCATAATATTCCCTGACATCGGCTTCGATGACCATCATGGCAGTGTCAGTTGTCGGGAAATTAAGGTAGTGGATTCCCATGGCAACCTGTTTGATATCAGGTAATTCTTTTGGGATGTCACCACGGGTTAAAGATATATCAGTGAAAAAGGGAGGGGCAAGATATTCATGGGAGGGTCTGTTATGGCAATCCATACAATCCATATGCCGTGTCTCCTCATTAGCCAGAAGCTCAAGATCCTCTCCATATTCCTCATCCCTGTAAGTTATCTCCTCTCCGGTTGCAAGGTTTGTATATTTCACCCAGGGGATGATAAGCCGATCTTCAGTTTCTGAGATATATTCAATGCTGACATCCTGGTTAATATGCCAGTGGCTACCTTCCTCCTGACCAAGGGCATGGTAATCAGAACCAATATTCATCTTCATCATTATGTCCCACTCGGTATTATTTTCATCAGCGAGATAGTGCTTTTCAGTCCTAAGAATATTGGCATAAAACTGTTCTGGCCAGTGACAACGTTCACAGGTCTCCCGGGCAGGTCTCAGGTTATGAATTGGTGTAGTTATGGGCTGGGGATATTTCTTGAAAATGACTGAATAAACCTGGTAAAGACCGGATAATTTAGAACGAACATACCAGTCCGCCCCGGAACCCACATGACAATCAACACAGGCTACATTAGCATGTGGAGAGTTCTGGTAGGTGATGAATTCAGGATGCATAACTTTATGGCAGAGTTCACCGCAAAATTCAGTTGATTCTGTAAAATGGAAAGCCTCATAAGTTCCAATAGCCGATAAAAAAAGGAAAACTACTGTAGATATCAGGAATATAGAAAAAGCATTCCTGTGTTGACGCAGGTTTAAATTTATATGTGGCCATTTTGAAGCGGCATCAGGATCTGCTGATTTAAGCATCCTCCGTCTTTGCCTCACCATTCCAATGGGAATCAGAATGAGCCCTATTACCAGGAAGATGGGCAGTATAATATATATTACCAGTCCAAGGTAGGAACTGGTAACTTCAATAAAAAGCGATACTACTATTAAGAAAAGGATCATGAATAAGCTGATCCCGGCTAAGACCGCACCGATCAGGGAAACCCAGTTATAATATGCCCTTGGAAGTTTCATGTTGAAAGTATTTAATGCATTGGGTCCCAAATTATTGAAAATGTTTCCATTAATGGAGTTTTATGAAACGAGATTTTAGAAAACACAGGAAGTTTTTTATCCGGTCTTCAGACGATATAAATCGATATGGAAGGGCAAATTTCTATCCCGAAGTTTGCTTCAATTCCTGAATTGTATCTTTAGGATCATCCGATGCAAATACCGTGTTACCAACAACGAAGCAATCCACACCAGCATCCCTTAATCCACCGAAGTTTTCAAGTCCAACTCCACCATCGATCTGAATCAGGGTATTTAAATTTGCATTGTCGATCATTTCTCTGAGTTGCCTGATTTTTCCCCAGGATTGTTCAATGAACTTTTGTCCCCCGTACCCAGGATGAACAGTCATATTCAAAACCAGGTCAAGCTCCGGCAGAATATCCTTCAGGACATCCACTGGTGTATCAGGACTGATGGCAACACCGGCATCCATCCCAAGGGATTTTATTTTATTTATAGTGGCTGGCAGATTGGGACATGCCTCAAAATGCACAGTCAATTTATCTACACCTGATTTTTGAAATTTCTCAATATACTTGTCCGCGTCCACAATCATGAGATGAGCGTCAAGGGGTAGTGTAGTGATTTTCCTTATCTGTCTGATGACGTGAAATCCAAAGCTTAGGTTGGGCACAAATACACCATCCATCACATCCAGGTGGATCCAGTCCGCCGAGCTATCGTTCAGCATCTCAATTTCTTTTTCCAGATTCAGAAAATTAGCAGTAAGTATAGAGGGTGCGATCAAATGTGACATTCTGATGTGATTTGAGAAATTAACCCAGATAGGTTTTCAGGATCTTGCTCCGGGTAGTGTGTTTTAGCCGCTTGATGGCTTTTTCTTTAATTTGGCGAACCCTTTCACGGGTCAGGTTGAACTGTTCACCAATTTCCTCAAGAGTATGAGGATGCTTACCATTAAGTCCAAAGTATAGTTTAATAATACTGGCTTCTCTATGAGTAAGGGTTGATAATGCTCTTTCGATTTCTTTTCTAAGTGATTCATTCAGGAGTCCACGGTCCGGGGCCGGAGCATCCTTGCTTAGCATAACATCGTACATGTTACCTTCTTCACCATCAGTAAGAGGGGCATCCATTGAAACATGCCTTCCCGAACTGCGAATGGCTTCTTTTACATCTTCAGGTGCAAGTTCAAGTGCCTGAGCAAGTTCCAGTATGGATGGTTCACGCTCATGCTGCTGTTCGAGGATGGCAAAGGTCTTATTGATTTTATTTATGGAGCCTATCTTGTTCAAAGGAAGCCTCACTATCCTTGCCTGTTCAGCCAGAGCTTGGAGAATGGATTGACGGATCCACCAGACTGCATAGGAAATGAACTTAAATCCCCTTGTTTCGTCGAAGCGCTGGGCAGCCTTGATCAGTCCAAGATTCCCTTCATTAATAAGATCCGGGAGACTTAATCCCTGATTTTGATATTGCTTTGAAACTGATACAACGAATCTTAGATTGGCTTTTATCAACTTGTCTAAAGCCGGATGGTCACCTTTCTTGATCCTTCTTGCAAGTTCAACCTCCTCCTCCGCTGTAATCAAATCCACCTTTCCTATCTCATGAAGATATTTATCCAGGGATGGGGTTTCCCGGTTAGTGACCTGCTTAATGATTTTTAGCTGTCGCATTGGAAAGGGAGTTAGGTAACGTCCGTTATACGTGAACCCGCACTGAAAGTTACAATTCGCAAGTATGATTTTACTAAAAATATGAATACCCCCGACATCATTCATTTGTAAATGCAGTTATGTATAAATAGAGATATTTTGAAACCGTATGTAATAATCAGATTTACAGCAGGATAGTTAATCTTTCTGAAGAACGTTTTAATTCATTCTAAATTAGATGTTTCAGTTTTTATTGAAATCTTTCATAAACGGATTTATTTATCATTTTTTTGCTTATTCTGAGGATTTCCGTATACTTGCAGTGTATTTCCATCGATACCCTTTTTTCAACTGGGCATCTGACTCCAATTCATTAATTTTTCAGACTCTTATATAATCCACATAAGTAATTAATTCTCATTATTTTAACTTACACACATGTACGATATTCTCGAGCTTAACAAGAAGCTTGTATCCGAATTACGTGACATTGCCAAAGAATTAAAGATTAAAAAGATTGAGGCTCTGCGCAAGCAGGACCTTATCTACAAGATCCTTGATCAACAGGCCATTGTCGCTTCGGAAATTCCAGCAAAAACAAAAGATTCCAAAAAGGATCGAGCCTCATCTGAAGATAAGGCAAAAGGTAAACGTGGCAGAGCTCCTGCTGCAAGCAAAGATGAAAAACCCAAAGATGCTCCCAAACCGGAAGCAACCCTTAAAACTGAGGGAGAGAAGGTAACGGAAAAAGTCCCTGAAAAAAGGGATTTCCAGCAGCGTGATAAAAGAAACCAGCGCTACCAGAAAAATAGTCCAAGAGATCAGAGAGAAGGTGGGGACCAGAAGAACAACCGTGACCAGAAGGATAACCGTGACCAGAAGGATAACCGCAACCAGAAGGATAACCGCAACCAGAGGGATAACCGTGACCAGCGCGAGAACCGGGACCAGAGGGGTAACCGTGACCAAAGAGATGGAGGTGGTGATAGAGATTTCCGTCGTCATGATAACCGAAAGCAGCAACAGCAGCAACCCCAGGAGAAAGTTTTCGAATTTGAAGGAATTATTTTTGCTGCCGGAGTTCTTGAAATTATGCCAGATGGTTACGGATTTTTACGTTCCTCAGACTATAATTACCTGAACTCTCCTGATGATATATATGTTTCACAGTCCCAGATCAAATTATTTGGACTGAAAACAGGAGATACAGTAACCGGATCTATTCGTCCCCCAAAAGAGGGAGAAAAATATTTCCCGTTAATTAAGGTTTCCGAAATTAATGGAAGAAGCCCTGACTTTATTCGTGATAGGGTACCATTCGATTACCTGACACCATTGTTTCCAGACGAAAAATTCACACTTGTAAAGCCAGGAATCAAATCCAGTATTTCATGCAGGGTGGTTGATATGTTTGCTCCAATTGGAAAAGGTCAAAGGGGACTTATTGTAGCACAACCCAAAACAGGAAAGACAGTCCTGCTTAAGGAAATCGCTAATGCAATAGCAGCAAGTCATCCGGAAGTATATCTCATTATCCTGCTTATTGATGAGAGACCGGAAGAAGTTACCGATATGGAAAGGAATGTAAAGGGTGAAGTTGTTGCTTCCACCTTTGATGAGCCTGCAGAACGTCATGTCAGGGTAGCGAATATTGTGATCGAAAAAGCAAAACGACTCGTTGAATGTGGGCATGATGTTGTCATCCTGCTTGATTCTATTACCCGTCTTGCAAGAGCATATAATACCGTATCTCCTGCATCAGGGAAAGTACTTTCCGGTGGGGTTGATTCCAATGCGCTTCAGAAACCTAAGCGTTTCTTCGGTGCTGCCCGTAATATTGAGAACGGCGGCTCATTGACCATTCTTGCGACAGCACTGACCGAAACCGGGTCCAAAATGGACGATGTTATATTTGAAGAATTCAAGGGTACTGGTAATATGGAACTTCAACTTGACAGGAAGCTTTCCAATAAGCGGATCTATCCATCTGTTGACCTGAATCCATCAAGCACAAGGAGAGAAGATCTTCTGCTTGACAAAGAAATGTTGAACAGGCTTTGGATACTCAGAAACTATTTATCAGATATGACTTCTGTTGAAGCCATGGAGTTTCTGATAAGCCGTATGGCTAAGACAGAATCCAACGAAGAATTCCTTGTTTCTATGAACGCTGAATAGATATATTCACAGACATCTGAATACAAAAAACCGGGGCCTTTCAGGTCTCGGTTTTTTTATTTTTATTCTGTATGAATTAAGTAAAACCTAACTTTTTTCATGTTTTTTATTCGGCAATAATGCTAATTTTGTAGTCTTTGAATAAAATCCTATAATATATTGTTAATTAAATACTTAAACCAATAAAGATGGCTAATAAGAAAAAATTTATAACCTGTGACGGAAACCATGCTGCATCGCATGTCGCTTATATGTTCAGTGAGGTGGCGGCAATCTATCCCATCACTCCTTCATCCAATATGGCGGAAAATGTGGATGAGTGGGCTGCATACGGGCTGAAGAATATTTTCGGGGAGACTGTCGAGGTTGTTGAGATGCAATCTGAGGGAGGAGCTTCCGGTGCCGTTCATGGATCTCTCCAGGCCGGGGCCCTGACAACAACCTTTACTGCTTCACAGGGATTATTGCTTATGATTCCTAACATGTATAAGATGGCGGGGGAACTATTGCCTGCTGTTTTTCATGTTTCTGCCCGAAGCCTTGCCGCTCAGGCACTTTCAATCTTTGGCGATCACAGTGATGTAATGAGCACCCGGCAGACGGGATTTGCTATGCTTGCGACAGGATCTGTACAAGAGATAATGGACCTTGGAGGTGTTGCCCACCTTGCTGCTATTAAGGCTCGTATTCCATTTATGCACTTCTTCGATGGTTTCAGAACTTCTCACGAGATGCAGAAGGTTGAGGCACCAGCTACTGAAGACCTGGCCAAACTGCTGGATATCGATGCATTACAGGCTTTCCGGGATAACGCTTTGAATCCGGAACATCCTGTTACCAGGGGTACTGCACAAAACCCTGATATTTACTTCCAGTCCAGAGAGGCTGCAAACCGTTTCATGGATGCAGTACCGGATATCGTTGAAGATTATATGAAGGAAATTTCAAAGATGACTGGTCGTGAGTATCATCCATTTACATATTATGGTGATCCAAATGCAGAGGAGATCGTAATTGCTATGGGATCCATTACCGAGACATTGAAGGAAACCGTCGATTACCTGAATGCGAAGGGAAGAAGTGTAGGAATGATGAGTGTTCACCTCTACAGACCGTTCAGTGCAAAATATTTCTTTAATGCATTTCCCAAATCTGTTAAGAAAATTGCTGTTCTGGACCGGACCAAGGAACCAGGAGCTAATGGAGAACCGCTTTATCTTGATCTTCGTGATCTTTTTTATGGAAATGAATCAGCACCTATGATTATAGGAGGAAGGTATGGTTTAAGTTCTAAGGATACTACACCTGCCATGATGATTTCAGTTTATGATAACCTGGCAGCGGCAGAACCAAAGAATCGTTTTACAGTCGGGATCGTAGATGATGTTACGAATTTATCCCTTCCTATTATACCTGAAATCTCTGCAGTACCCAAGGGAACCTATGAAGCCAAGTTTTACGGTATTGGTGCAGATGGAACTGTTGGTGCAAATAAAAACAGTATCAAGATCATTGGAGAATCCACTGACAAATATTGCCAGGCCTATTTTGCATACGATTCAAAGAAATCAGGAGGTATCACAACTTCCCACCTGCGTTTCGGAGATAGGACAATACGTTCAACTTACCTGGTTGTTACTCCTAATTTTGTAGCATGCCATGTTCCGTCCTACCTGGATAAGTATGATATGTTAAAGGGATTGAAAAAAGGCGGTACTTTCCTGCTGAATACTATGTGGGATAATGAAGAGACAGTCAATCATCTGCCCAATAGCATGAAGAAGTATCTTGCTGAGAACGATATTAGGTTTTATGCCATTAATGCTACTATGATTGCAACTGAGATCGGACTTGGTGGAAGGACCAATACCATTATGCAATCAGCTTTCTTCAAGATTTCTGAGGTAATTCCTTACACACAGTCGGTTGAAGAGATGCGAAAATTCATTGTTAAGAGTTACGGCAGAAAAGGTGAAGAAATCGTAAATATGAACTTTGCTGCCGTTGATCGAGGTGGAGAAGTTCATGAAATCAAGGTCGATAAGGCATGGGCAAAGCTAAGCCCGGAGACCAAGGAGATAGATCCAAATATGCCTGATTTTGTCAGGGATGTTGCCTATCCGATTAACCATCTGAAGGGAGATGACCTTCCTGTCAGTGCTTTCCTTAACAGGGAAGATGGAACCTTCCCTGCAGGAACGACAGCTTTTGAGAAGAGGGGAATCGCAGTGGACGTTCCTGAGTGGCAATCAGCAGAGTGCATACAGTGTAACCAATGTTCATATGTATGTCCTCATGCAGCTATCCGCCCCTTCCTTTTTGATGAGAAAGATCTTAAGAAGAAGCCCAAGGATATGGAAACGGTTGCCATGAAGGGTAAAGGTTTCGAAGGTTACGAGTATAAGATACAGGTTTCTGCACTGGACTGTACTGGTTGTGGTAACTGTGCCGATGTTTGTCCTTCTAAGGAAAAGGCCTTGATTATGAAGCCACTTGAATCACAGATGAAAGAAACTGAAAACTGGGATTACCTGGCGAAGAATGTCACTTATAAGGATACTGTCGTTGATAAATATAAAACGGTTAAGAACAGCCAGTTTGCTCAGCCCCTCTTTGAATTCTCAGGTGCCTGTGCCGGTTGTGGTGAAACTCCTTATGTAAAGCTGATAACACAGTTGTATGGTGAGAGAATGATTATTGCCAATGCAACAGGTTGTTCCTCCATTTATGGTGGTTCCGCCCCATCAACGCCTTATACAATTAATGCTGAGGGTAAGGGGCCAGCCTGGGCTAATTCTTTATTCGAAGACAATGCTGAATATGGATTTGGGATGGCCTTTGGAGTAAGCAAACTACGTAAGCGTCTTGCGCTTCGTATGGATGCTGCAATGCAGAATGGGATAGCTCCGGCAACAAAAGAAGCATTTGAAGAGTGGATTGCAAATATGGAAGATGCTGAAGGATCCAAGGCAGCTTCTGCAAAAGTACTTGCCGCACTTAAGAAAGAAAAGGCCCCGATGGCCAAGGAAATCCTGGCACTGCAACAATACCTGATAAAGAAATCAGTTTGGGTCATTGGTGGAGACGGATGGGCCTATGATATTGGTTATGGTGGATTGGACCATGTGATTGCACAAGGCGAGGATATTAATATCCTGGTGCTCGATACTGAGGTTTACTCAAATACAGGTGGACAATCTTCTAAGGCTACACCGGTAGGAGCTGTTGCTAAGTTTGCAGCTTCCGGTAAGAAGATCCGGAAAAAGGACCTGGGTATGATGGCACTTAGTTATGGATACGTTTACGTTGCCCAGGTTTCAATGGGAGCCAGCCAGTCGCAATTGTTCCGTGCCATCAAGGAAGCTGAAGCTTTTCCCGGGCCATCCATAGTGATTGCCTATTCAACATGTATTAACCATGGCCTCAGGGCAGGAATGAATAAGTCTCAGGAGCAAATGGATAATGCTGTGAAGTCAGGGTACTGGCATCTTTACCGTTATAATCCTCTTCTTGAAGATGAAGGCAAGAATCCATTCTTACTTGATTCCAAAGAACCGGATTGGTCTAGATTCCAGAATTTCCTGGCATCCGAGGTAAGGTATACTTCATTGAAAAAGTCCTTTCCGGAAGAGGCGGTTGAGTTATTCTCAGCTGCGGAAAAGAATGCAAAATGGAGATATGATAGCTATAAACGAATGGCTGCCATGGAATTCAACAAGGATTAAAACTAAAGTCTTAATATTGAAAACCGTCCCATATCGTGTGGCGGTTTTTTTTTTGCTAATTTTGCCGGGGATAAAATGAATTTATATTATCAGGATGGGAAGGCTGATTTGCCTGGATTACGGTAGGAAAAGAACGGGGGTTGCGGTAACGGATCCTCTTAAGATTATTGCAAGTGGAAAAGATACAGTGCCCACGCATGTGATTCGGGAGTACCTGAGGTCCTATTTTGCAGGAGAGGAAATTGATAGATTGATAATTGGATATCCAAAGACCCTCAGGGGAGAACCATCGGAAGCGGTTCGGTATATTGATCCATTTGTTAAGTGGTTTAAAAAGGAATTTCCGAATATACCTATTGTGCTATTTGATGAGCGTTTTACATCAAGGATGGCCGAGCGTATCCTTATCGAAGCCGGTGTTCCGAAAATGACCAGACGGGACAAATCACTTATCGACAAGATCTCCGCCTCCCTGATACTTCAATCTGATATGGAATCAGAAAACAATAAGCAACAGAACCCGATAAAATAGTTTACAGGAAATGATTTACCCTATGT
>JAUUZM010000273.1 GCA_030589965.1 Bacteroides sp. | reverse complement strand
GCGAAAGGCTTTACCTTTGAGATGTTTCTGGGACTATCAATATTGATGCCGACAAAACGAACCCCATCAGCTTCGAATTCACTGCTCATCTCGACCAGTTTGGGAAGGGATCGAACACATGGTTGACACCAGGTAGCCCAGAAATCGATTACGGTCAGGTTTTCGCCCTGGATATCGGAAAGGCTGACAGATTTCTGGTTTAAGTCCTTCAGCCTGAAATCATAAATTCTCCCCTGGAACCCTGTCAGAAGTGGCACCATCAGTATGAATCCCAGAATTATTATTCGTTTCATCGGGTATTGTTTTTCGCTTGTTTAAGATATATACCGGATATGGCAATAATTGTCAGCCTTACGACAGAGCTTTTATGTTGGGCACGAACAAACTTCTTCGGGTAAAATCTATTTTGCCTTCAGCCCTTAATTCATTCAGGAGGGTGGTCACAGTTTGCCGGGTAGTACCAATCAGGTCAGCCATATCCTTATGAGTGAGAAAATGATTGATCATATAACCCTGTCCTTCTTCCTCTCCTTTTTCTTCTGCAAACTCCCGGATAAATTCAAGCATACGGGTGCGGACATCTTTAAAAACCAGTGCATCAACCCTGCGTTCCAACTTCTGTATCCTTAGTCCGATTAGCTTATTTATTTTAAGAGCAAAATTCAGGTCCTTTTTCATCAGTTCCTGCATCTGGTCGAGCGTCAACTGGCAGACCGAGGTATTGTCCTGGACTGATTGTGCGAAATCTTTTCTTTTATCTTCCCCCAGCATGGATAATTCACCGAAAACATCGCCTTTCGTAAGGACAGATTTAACTACTTCATCTCCGTCTTCCGTATAATAAAGGATCTTAACCTTCCCCTCGGCAAGGAGATAGATGCTGTTTGAGGGATCCTCAGAAAAATAAATGAATTCATTTTTCTTGTATGTTCTAAACTGGTGATTATCACTGTAATCGGAAAATTTATGCGGACAAAAAATTGAAAAGAGGTTAACCTTCTCGAAATACCACATATTTCCCTGGTGTTCTGTATTATGTTCACTCTCTGACATGAGAGGCAATTTAAGTATTAAGCATGTCTTAATCTTTTAATAATTTGTTATTTAACATCCGTTTAAGACAGATCCTGTCAAAAGCAACTTTTCATGCATTTCTTTCATCTTGTAATCAGACTTGTGAATGGTCCCGAATTTGATTAACTTATATCCAACCCAAAAACCCAAAAAATATGAAAAAACTCTACTCTCAAAACGTTGAAGGAAAACTTATAATTCTTCTGGTTATCTTCGCTGGGATACTAAGCCAATCCCTTCGTGCACAGGACGAAGAAGATAAAACCCTCTCCCCTTACTTTTTTGTTATGAGTCCGGATACATCCATCGACCAGATGCCATTGAAATCGACATCTGCAGATGTAAATGTAAGCGGAGTTATCGCCAATGTCTCGGTAAAACAGACATACTGTAATGAGGGCGATTCCGTTCTGGAAGCCATCTATGTGTTCCCCGCATCTACACGGGCAGCTGTCCATTATATGCAAATGTCGCTCGGCAACCGGATCCTGATCGCGGAGATCAAGGAGAAGGAAGAGGCCCAGCAGATGTATGATTCAGCAGTAGCGGAAGGTAAAACGGTTACTCTCCTTGAGCAGGAAAGGCCGAATGTGTTTAAGATGAGTGTAGGAAACATCCTCCCGGGAGATACCATTGAGGTAGAAATGAGGTATACAGAGCTGCTGGTCCCCCTGGAGGGGGAATATGAATTTGTTTACCCCACCGTGGTGGGTCCAAGATACGTGAGTCCCTCTGAAGACGGCGAATCCTGGACGGACACTCCATACCAGCATGAAGGAGAGGATCCCCTGTATGATTTTCATTTTAACATATGCATCAATGCGGGAATGGAAATAAAGGATGTGTACAGCCTTTCTCACCCGGACATGCTCTTTTCGGGTGATACCAAGCTAACTGCATGCGCGTCAGAAGATCTCAAGGGGAATAAGGATGTTGTGGTTACCTACCGTTTGTCAGGAGCCCAGATTGAATCCGGCATGCTTACTTACGAAGGGGAGGATGAGAATTTCTTCCTGGCCATGTTCCAGCCCCCGAAAAACCCGCAGGACTATCAGGTGCCTCCACGCGAATATGTTTTTATCATGGATGTATCGGGATCCATGAGAGGGATTCCCATTGAGGTTTCAAAGACAGTACTCACAGACCTGGTTAGTGGGCTGAGGGAACAGGACCGTTTTAATATTGTATTTTTTGCAGGAGGGAATTATGCAATCTCCCCATCTTCAATGCCGGCGACCCCGGAAAATATCAACATTGCATTGAATGCTGTAAATAGTGAACTTGGAGGTGGAGGCACTGAATTACTGAGTGCTTTAACTACGGCTCTTGCCCTTCCGGGGATGGAGAACTATGCCCGTACTTTTGCCATTTTGACTGATGGCTACATAACTGTTGAACGAGAATCTTTTGATTTGATAAGGAACAACCTGGGGGAAGCTAATTTCTTTGCCTTCGGGATAGGATCATCATCCAACCGCTACCTGATTGAGGGAATTGCACACGTGGGAATGGGTGAGCCATTTTTTGCCCTGGAAGATCTAAGTGCAGAATTAGTTGGTGAGAGGTTCAGAAAATACATTGAGTATCCGGTCCTCACAAATATCGGGGTGGACTTTACTACATTCGGGGTCTACGATGTTGAACCACCTAATGTTCCCGACGTTTTTGCCGAAAGACCGGTACTCCTGTTTGGAAAATATTCAGGTGACTTAACGGGAACAATTAAGATCAATGGACTTAGCGGGACTCAGAATTATACTGAAGAGCTGGACGTCAGCCAGTACAAAGCCGATCCGAAGAATGAAGCCCTCAGATATCTCTGGGCCAGGTACAAAATCCAATTGCTGGATGATTACGGAGAAGTTCGCCCGAACGCTTGGGGGAATGAAGAAGCATACCAGGATTCTATCAAGAACGAGATCACTGAACTTGGACTAAAATATAATTTACTGACCCAGTATACTTCTTTCATTGCGGTAGATTCTCTTATCCGGGCTGATTCTGGTCAGACTGTAACTGTTAATCAACCCCTGCCCATGCCGGAAGGAGTGACGGATAATGCTGTTGGAGATGCCGTATGGCAATCTGGTGGATATGCAGGGATGCCATTAGGCAATGAAAGCTATATTCTCGCAGAAGATGGAGGAAACATTATTCCGGATCTGTCCGGTATTTCTGAGGTATACCCGAATCCATTCAGTACTGGGATCAGCCTCAGGATCTTTATCCATTCCTATGATATTGCTGAGTCCAAAACCCTGAAATTGTATAATAGCCTTGGACAATTGATTGATGAAATCGAATTGTATGCAAGTGAAGAAGGCTGGCAGCTTATTAAACTGGATTTCAGCAGCGAATACCCAGGATTGTCTTCCGGAATATACACGGCTATAGTATTCATCGGTGAAAAGAAGACCGATGCAGTTAAGTTGATGTACCTTAAATAGAATTCCGGGAAACTATTCGGGTCTGGAGTTAGATTCGTTTATGAACCTGTCCGGGCCTGAAGCTTGTTCAATCCAGGAGCTTACCCAGGTCCGGCAGGTCCAGCTCAAAATTATCCTCAAGGATGAGGTGGGCAAGATCAAGCACCGGGAGTTCTGTATTGTCCAGTATATCTGAATCTGAGCTTACAACAACACCATGGCTTTGCCTGATCAGCACTGCATCCGGATTCTTGTCTATCCGAGCATCTCCCTGGAGTCCGGCGTCAGCAATTAGCTCTCTTAATTGTCCGGCGAGCACCGCAGAGTAAGATATTGGTTTATCCACCAGAAATTCCACGCTTGATGGTTTGGATTTCAACAGGTAGGCAATGCAGAGTTCAATGGCCCTGGTGAACACCGGCTCCTCATTGGGTTTGCCATAGGCTTCACCTGCATCTCTGACGAAATGGTCGTTGCCTATGAACACGAGACGTCCTAAAAGATAATTACTCAGGGTGAAGAGGACATTATAAGCATCGATATACAAATCCTTTCCGGCAATGAGTTTACCGGTTTTTCGAATCCTTTCGTCGATATCATTTTTTGGAAACATTCCCCTGGACAGCATTATGCGCTGAAATGAATTCAGGAGATATCTGTCCCCGACAATCTTTAAAATGGTTTTCCTGGGGTATTGTTGATTCAGCAAATATTCATAATCCCCTAATGCCTGGATGAACTCATCGGTAATATTATCATTCCTCATGAAGCTATCCTGTAAACCCCCGGAAGTATTTCATGAATTGCACCCGTTCATAAGCAGCCGGGTTTTCAGATTTTTCCTGGCTGAGTTTCCCGCGGAAATCATCGATGCTGTTAAAATCGTGCTTCCCCATCCATTCTTCAAGATCATGCAGCATTTCCCCGATCCTTTCGCCTCCATTCTTATAAATTGTGGAGACAACCTGGACGGCGTTTGCCCCGGCTAGCAGTTGCTTAATTACAGATGCACCGTCATGCACGCCGGTTGAGGCGGCCCGGTCGCAGAGTACCCGTTCAGCCATTATGGCAATCCACCTCAGGGATATGGACAGGTCCCCTGGTGAACTCAGGACAGAACCGGAGGTGATTTCAAACTTATCAATATCAATATCCGGACTGTAGAAACGGTTAAATAGAACCAGTCCGGCTATAGGAGTTTCCGAAAGATTCCTGATCATTGTGGCCAGGTTGGAAAAATAACAGGGGATCTTCAAT
>JAUUZM010000025.1 GCA_030589965.1 Bacteroides sp. | reverse complement strand
TGAAAGTAGGAGATAACTCTGGCGGCACCAGAAGCGGAAACCTTTATGACTGGATTGTATGGGATGTCAGCGGTGCCTATGCTCCAGGAGAGGGAACTGCCCTACCATCTGATTTGACAGGACTTCCAGGAGGAGGACCCTCTTCAGTTAAGGACATCCGTTCAAATGAAAGTCTGTCAGCATTCCCTAATCCATTTACATCGGAGACAACCATTGCTTATACCGTTGAAACTACATCCATGACCAGGATCGATGTATACGATGTAACCGGAAAACTGGTTAAGAACCTATTCAATGATATTCAGATTCCCGGAAGTCACGAACTCAGATTCTCTGGAGAAAACATGCCGGCCGGAATGTATTACTGCCGTGCTCGTTCAGGAAATTCAGTTTCTGTAGTGAAGGTATTGCTTCGCTAAAAGACTGGATTACCAACCGGGATATAACTAACTAAATCAGGAAACCTGAGATGTTTGGTGAATTAAAACCAGGTGTTTTCTTTCTTCTGCTTCTTGCAGGAACTGTATTTGGTTTATCTTCCTGCAGCGAAGAACCGCAGCGACAGCCAAATATTCTTTTTTTGATCAGCGATGACCAGTCCTTTGCACACACTTCGGTCGCGGGATGCAGTTTCGTTAACACCCCAGGATTTGACCGTATTGCAAACGAGGGGATTCTGTTCACCAATGCCATCGCCGCATCCCCGGGTTGCAGTCCATCCAGAGCAGCCATCCTGACAGGGAAATATCCCTGGCAGATCGCGGAAGCCGGGACTCATGCAAGCTATTTTCCATTGGAATACAAGGTGTTTCCTGATATCCTGGAAGAGGCCGGATATTTTGTTGGGTATACTGGCAAAGGATGGGCCCCGGGTGATTATAAGGGAAGTGGGAGAAAACGGAATCCAGCAGGAAACCTTTATGACAATCTTCAACTTCAGCCACCTTATGAACATATCTCAACGAATGATTATTCGGGCAATTTCAAGGATTTTTATTCCAAAAAGGGTGAAAACCAGCCATTCTATTTCTGGATGGGTGCACATGAACCTCACAGGGATTTTCAACAGGGAATCTGGGACTTGGAAAACAAAGACCCCGCTGATGTGGTGCTACCTCTCTTTTTACCTGATGTCCCTGAAATACGGGAGGATGTACTGGATTATGGGGTTGAAATAGAATGGTTTGACAAACATGTTGTTTCCGTCCTGAACTTCCTTGAAGAGAAGGGTGAACTTGATAACACTATCATTGCTATCAGCTCTGACAATGGAATGGCCTTCCCCCGGGCGAAAGCAAATTGCTTTGAATACGGAGTTCATGTTCCCCTTGCCATTCGCTGGGGTTCAATAAGCCATCCTGGAAGAAAGGTCATCAATGTAGTAAGCCTTATTGATCTGACTCCAACATTCCTTGAAGCTGCAGGCATTGAAAACCTTGAAAGCTATTCCTTTTCGGGCAAAAGCCTGAGGGATATTTTACTTTCAAACGGGCCTGGTAAAAATGCTGAGGAAGCCAGGTATGTTTTTTCTTCCCGGGAACGGCACTCTTATTCCAGGCATAATAATGCAGGGTATCCTCAGCGTGCAGTCCGTACTAAAAAATTCCTGTATATTAAGAATTATCATCCTGAGCGATGGCCTGCCGGAGCTCCGGCAGCAATGCACAGGGATGAGAACCCGGCAGAAGATGCATTTTATGATATTGATGTGTCTCCTTCCAAATCATTCCTCCTTGATAACAGATCTGGACCTTTATACAAGGCGTTTTTTAACGATGCTGTTGGCAAAAGGCCGGGGGAGGAATTATATGACATTATTAACGATCCAAATTGTCTTCAAAACCTGATCGATTTCCCGGATTATTCAGATGTGAAGGAGGAATTGTCGAACCAGCTCAAAGAGTTTTGCACTAAGACAGGCGATCCGAGGGAAACCGGAAAGAACCCCGAGATTTTTGAGAGCTATCCCCGGCTTAGAGGTCCAATGCGAAAATTTCCAGAACCGAAACAACAATAAATCATCTATAAACAAAAAGTAAAACCAAAAACCAGAGTCATTTTAACATCAAAACTTAACCTATGAAACAAAATGAATTTCTCAAAGTGGGACAGATCCATCGAAGGAAGGTCCCAGCGTTAATCTTAACTGCGCTGATGATGCTTTCATTTACGATGGCATCCTTCGGGCAAATAAGTATTAGCGGAAACGTTACGGATGAATCAGGCGAACCCATTCCGGGAGCTACCGTAATGGAAAAAGTGACAGCTTCCGGAGAAGTTAACGGGACGATTACTGATCTTGATGGTAATTATTCTTTAAGCGTTGACAACCAGGATGCCATACTGGTATTTTCTTTTGTTGGTATGAGAACACAGGAAATCACAGTTGGTAACCAGGCTTCCGTTAACTGCTCTTTCGAACAAGAGATCATCGGACTCGATGAAGTGATAGTGGTAGGTTATGGATCTCAGAAAAAGAGTGATATAACCGGAGCTGTCGTCTCAATAGGTGAAGACATTATGGAAAGCCGGCCAAGTCAAAACCTTGAACAGATGTTGCAGGGTAGTATGGCAGGACTCAGTGTAACCCATAATTCCTCCAATGCTGAAGGAAGTTCCAATAATGTGCTGATCAGGGGACAAAATTCTATCTCAGCATCAAATACTCCCCTGATCATCATGGACGGCGTTGAATATCTTGGAGAAATGTCAGAGATCAATCCACAGGATGTTTTATCCATGGAAATATTAAAGGATGCATCTTCCGCAGCCATCTATGGTTCAAGAGGAGCCAACGGTGTTATACTTATCACTTCAAAAAGAGGAGAAGTGGGCAAAATGACCGTTACACTTAACACCAGTTTCGGATTTGATCAGATGGTATCAGTACCTGAATATCACGATGCAAAAACATTTTATGAGATAAAGCAGGGAAGAGGTGAAACGATGACGCCCATTGAGGACGAAGGGTATGCAACAGGCCGTGACACAGATTGGCTTGGTATGGCTACCAGGACTGGTAAAAGACAATTACATAACCTTTCAATGAGCGGAGGAACCGAAAGAACTAAATATTATCTAAACGCCTCCTATACAAGCATAAAGGGAATTTCCGTAGGGGACAATTTCGATCGATATCTTTTCAGGATCAACCTTGATCACAAATTAAACAAGTGGATAACTTTTGGAACCAGTACCCAGTTTGGTTATTATAATCGCAGTGGCAGACCGGCAGATTTTGCGGATGCCCACCGAATGAATCCACTTGGTATTCCTTATAATGATGATGGAACCTTGCGGATTTCTGTCTGGGAAGATGGTGTTTATGATAAAAATCCCCTGATGGAAACGCTATATATTTCAAGCGATAAAAACAGGCGGATCATTACCAATAATTATCTTCTCTTTGAGTTCCCATTTGTTAAAGGCTTAACCTATAAATTGAATACCGGGTATAACTATAATTCCGGATTGTTCCAGGAATACAGGGGAAGGAATACGCACCAGGGACTTCAGTCAAATGGTGAACTCCGGGTTCGGAATGATTATGATGAAGACTGGGTAGTTGAAAATATTCTTAGTTATTCTAGGGAATTCGGCAGGAGCAAAATCTTTTTAACTGCATTATACAGTGCTCAGAAAGAATGGAATGAGGGTCATGATATTCTTGGAAATGGTTACCCAAACGATATTATGACATACTATCAGGCTGCCCAGGGTGTATTAATTGAACCGAGTCAAAGCTTCTCTGAAGCACAGCATCTTTCACAGATGTTCAGGGCTAACTATACTTTTGACAGTCGTTACCTGGCCACTTTCACTGTTCGCAGGGATGGTTTTTCCGCCTTCGGGGATGACAGTAAGTTTGGTGTGTTTCCATCTGTGGCTTTAGGCTGGAACATTGCCAACGAGAGTTTTATGGAAAACGTCGATCCTGTCTCAGTCCTTAAGCTCAGATTATCTTATGGAGTTAATGGTAATGAGGCTGTTTCCAACTATGCGACCCTCCCAAATATGTCGAAAAATTATTATGTAAATTATAATAAAATAACCCTGGTTGGATTTTATCCCAACAAAATCGGTGATCCAACACTGGGATGGGAACCAACGGCATCATTTAATGCGGGACTTGATTTCAATATGTTCCGAAACAGACTAAGGGGCCTGGTAGATGTGTATCAGTCTAAAACAACCGATCTCCTTCTTGATAAATCAATTTCGGATATTAACGGTGCCACAGAGATTACCCAGAACATTGGAGAAACTCAGAACAGGGGTATTGAAGTGCAGATAACATCCATCAATATGGCGCGGGGAGCCTTCACATGGAGAACGGATTTTAACTTCTCTCATCATAAAAATAAAATCATCCATATCGGTTTAACCGGAGAAGAGGGTGAATATATTGATGATGTGGATAATAAATGGTTCATTGGCCAGCCTATAGATGTAGATTACGACTATGCGTTCGACGGAATCTGGCAAACAGATAGTGCAAGTACTCCGCAGGGACCTGTCCAGGCCGGTTGGGTTAAGGTATTGGATGCAAACGGAGATTCAATAATTGATGCTGACGACAGGATAATTCAGGGACAAGAAATACCTGATTTTATAATGGGAATGACCAATACTTTTAGCTATAAGGGATTTAAGTTCAGTTTCTTCCTGTACTCTGTAGTTGGAGTTAATAAGAAAAACGAACTACTCAAGACCGGAGACAGCGACTTCAGGAGAAATCGATACCCAGTACCATACTGGACTCCAGAGAATATGAGCAATGAATATCCTAAGAGTGCTCCTTCCACTGAAGATATTAACCAATATGGTATTGATTTTTACAGGAACGCAAGTTTCCTCAGGATACAGGATATAAACCTCAGCTACAGCCTCTCAAATAAAACACTGTCTGCGATGGGGATTGGAATTCAGCATCTTGAATTATATGCCAATATTAAGAACCTCCACACATTCACAAAATGGGAGGGACTGGATCCTGAATTTAATGACCAGTTAAATGTGCCCCAGACCCGACAGTTTCTACTGGGACTAAAACTTAGTTTCTAATATAAAAATATATAAATCATGAAAAAGATATTATCCATAATGGGAATCCTTGTTCTTCTTGCATCATGCAATGAAGATGAATTTCTCAAGGAGAATCCTAAAGATGACATTTTTGCAGAAAACCTATTTACAACCTATGAGGGATTTTCCAATGCTCTCTATGGACTAATGGACCGTGTCAGGCTTGAAACTACCAACGATTCAGAATGTTTTTCTGCCCTCACTAATACGGGTACTGATATCGGCTTTGGAAATAACACTCCAGGTGTTCACCGGGCATTTAATGACTATAACCTGCTTAATGCAGAACATGGAGATACGGAATGGTTCTTCTCCTGGCTTTACCAGGTCATAAATTCGGCCAATATGATCATAACCCGTGCAGAAGGAGACATTAACTGGCAGGGTGGAAGCCCTGAAGCAGCGGCCAGGAACAAGGGATATATTGTTGGTTCCGCCCGGCTTATCAGAGCATGGGCTTATCGACATCTAACCAATTCCTTCGGTCCCGTCCCCCTGAATAAAACAGAAGTTAATGGTCTGAATTACCGTGACGACTGGACAAGGGCCCCCCTAACAGAGATCCATGAACTTATGGAAGAGGATTGGATCTATGCCCGCGACAACATGTCAATGGTGGAGGAAACCGGATTTCCGAACTCAGCTGTTGCAAGTCATTATCTGGCTGAGCTATACCTTTTACAGGAAAAGTATGCTGATGCAGAGAGGGAAGCAAAAAGAGTAATCGAGAGCGGAGATTATAAGTTGATGACTTCAAGATTCGGCAGCAGAGCCTCCAAACCCGGTGTGCCTTTTATGGACCTGTTTTACAATGACAATAGGGAGGACGGCAACATGGAAGTTCTCTGGACATTCAATAACGCCCACGAAACCATACTGGGATCCCGTAATGGTGGAAAGAAAAATATGTGGACACTCTATGCCTCCAAAGGATCAGTATTGAAAAAGGTGAATGCAGATACCCTGTACTTTCATAACGGAGGAAGGGGACGCTGCAGAGCATCAATATCTGATTCTGCCTTTAACTGGTGGGAACCTACTGATGAACGGTTTTCGAAGCATGCTGTAAAGAAGTTTTATCTTTATCCTCGCCCCGGTAATCCGAGCATCCTGGATACGGTGGAATGGACTCGGATGGAATATGAAAAGGACTCAGATCTGGAAGACAACTGGTATTGGCCCTGGGTACGTAAATATGAGTATGTAGACCCGGAGATTTTTGCCAATGCTGACAAACCTATCTCATGGGAATCGGAAATGTACCTCAGGCTGGCCGATACCTACCTCATCCTGGCAGAAGCTTTGCATAAAGCTGGCAAAAACGATGAAGCAGCTACCTATCTCAACACCGTAAGGGCACGTTCGAAAGCGTCTCTAATAAACGCAGCTGACGTAGACATTGAATTCATTCTGAAGGAAAGGTCGAGGGAACTGGTCACGGAGGAACACCGTAAGTATGCTCTGAACCGGAACGGCGTCTTTGTGGAGTGGACGGTGAAATACAATCCTCGGATCGAGGGAGTGGGAATCGACATCTTCGAACACAATAACCTGTTGCCCATTCCGCAAGGTGTGATTGATGCCAATGTTGGTGCAGTTATGGAGCAGAATCCTGGATATTTGTAGGCCTCAAAGTTTAATACTAATTTGAAATAGGAAGTAAATATATCAGGGTCCCCGGAGCGGGGATCCTGATATCCTTTTTCCCTTCAATGATGCGGCAAATATTTACTAATTTTAATTGAAAATCAGATCCACCATAATATTCTGACCAATCAATAATATTTTTATAATGAGAAACCTTCTTTTCGCACTTCCTTTTTTGGCATTATCCTGCACCTCAGCTATCCAGGCGGGTAGACCTAACGTTCTCCTGATCCTGGTTGATGATATGGGATATTCAGATATTGGCTGTTATGGGGGTGAAATTCAAACACCCAACCTGAACAGACTTGCCGAGGAAGGACTCAGGTTCTCACGCTATTATAATACTGCAAAATGTTTCCCCTCCCGGGCTTGCCTGTTGACCGGATTGTATGCCCAGAATAACGGGATGGCCACCAAGGCACTTGAATTCACCAATGCTGTGACCATTGCAGAAGTACTCAGGGAAGCAGGGTACAGAACATTGATGACCGGAAAACACCATGGGGAGGAAAACCCTTTCTTTTTTGGGTTTGACCGGTATTTTGGACTGAAAGACGGAAGCAGCAATCATTTTAATCCCGGTTTGCAAAGGGAAGGTGAAGTAGAGCCAGCTCATAAGAAAGGAAGATTCCAACCCCGGGTCTGGGGAATTGATGGTGTGGTCTATGAACCCTATACCCCACCTGAAAAGGATTTCTATACAACGGATTATTTCACCAATTATGCACTCGATTACCTGGAGGAATATAAGGATGAGGACAAACCTTTCTTTTTGTACATAGCCTATACTGCACCTCATGATCCCCTTATGGTCTGGCCGGATGTTCAGAAAAAATACCTGGGTAAATACATGGCCGGGTATGAGGCCATACGAAAGGCAAGATATGAGCGGCAGGTTGAAATGGGATTGATCGATGCAAATTACCCTCTCTCCCCACCTACCTATGAGAACTGGGAATCCCTTACACAGGATGAAAAACTGATGCGGGATTCTATTATGGCCACACACTGTGCCATGGTAGACAGAATAGATCAGAATATAGGCAGAATACTGTCTGCACTCGAGGAACAGGGAAAGCTGGATAACACACTTATTCTTTTTATGTCAGATAACGGGGCCCAGGCCTCAAATAACCCGGACAGCTATCTTTGGGCAAAAGGAAAACGAACAGATCCCGGTCAACCCATTGGCAGCATGGGAAGATATGCCTCCATGAGCCTTTCCTGGGCTAATGTCAGTGATACACCTTTCAGACTCTATAAATCCAACTCTCATGAAGGCGGCATTTCTACACCTTTGATCATGTACTGGAAAGGTAAAATTCTTGAACCGGGAAGTATTTCGGATTATCCTTCCCATTTAATTGACATTATGCCCACCATCCTGGAAGCCACTGGTGCAGAATACCCGGAGACCTACAATAAGGAAGAAATTCATCCGGCAGATGGGATAAGTTTATTACCCCTTGCTACAGGTATAGAGCCTGAAAGAGGAAGACCGCTTTTCTGGCAATGGCAGCACGGGAAAGCTATCCGTAAGGGAAAATGGAAACTTGTTTCAGACAATAAGGGCCCATGGGAACTTTATGATATGGATGTGGACCAGACAGAAATTAATGATCTGATAGAAGAATTCCCGGAGGTTGCTGAAGAGCTGATAAAGGACTGGGAAAACTGGATACAAGAATCAGGCGCAATTTAATAGATAGTTTCTTTTCAACTGGTTATCAAACCATACCACAGATGATAAGAAGTAGCACTTTCCCGGTATTGGTTTTACTTATTCTTGTTTGTTTCTTAGTCTCCTGCCAGCAGGGGAAGGAACAAGCACAAGGACAAAAGAAGCCCAACATCGTCCTGCTCATGGCAGATGATATGGGATTTGAATGTTTGAGTTCCAATGGCAGCCTGTCTCACAATACACCGGAACTGGATAAACTTGCTGCTGGTGGAATTAAATTCAATTTTGCCATTTCCCAGCCTCTCTGCACACCTTCCAGAGTGAAGATAATGACTGGTAAATATAATTACCGGAACTACAAGGCTTTTACATATCTGGATGTCGGAGAGAAAACCTTTGGGAATTATCTCCGGGATGCCGGATATTCTACTTGTGTTGTTGGAAAATGGCAATTGAACGGACTGAACAAAAATTCTGAATACCAGTCCACTGATAAAGAACTATATGAACGTCCCCTTCATTTTGGATTCGAAGAATACTGCCTCTGGAATTTTATCGGATCCTCCGGGAATCGTTATGCAGACCCAAAGCTCATTCAGAATGGTGAGTTGCTTATGGGACTTAAAAATTATTATGGTCCGGATGTAGTAAGTGAGTATGCCATGGATTTCATGGAAAGAAATAAGGATAATCCCTTCTTCCTTTATTATCCCATGATCCTGGTGCATTCGCCCTTTGTCCCGACGCCGGACTCAAAGGAGTGGCAGGACGAGAACCAGAGGTTAAAGGATGAGGACCGGTATTTCAAAGATATGGTGGAATACACCGACAAAATTATACATAAGCTTACAGTCAAAATCGATGAGCTTGGATTAACAGAGAATACCATTTTTATCTTTACTGCTGATAACGGAACCCATTACAAATTAACCACCCAGACCGTTGATGGCCCATTCAGGGGAGGAAAAGGGACCATGCCCGATGCCGGCACCCATGTACCTATGATCGTTTACAATCCCTCAATGATACCTGAACCCTTTGAGTATAATGAGCTATTTGAGTTCAGTGATTTCCTCCCTAGCTTCCTCGAAATGGCAGGGATTCCAATACCGGATGAAGTTGATGGAAGAAGTTTTTACCCCCTGTTCAGTGGGAAGGAACAGCCGCAGCGCGAGACTGTTTTTGTTCACTATGATCCCCTGAAAGCAGGAGGTCCTGAACGCTGGTATGGTCGTTTTGTCCGCAACATTGAATACAAGCTATATAATAACGGAAGGTTTTACCGCGTATCCCAGGATCCCAGAGAGAAAAATCCCCTTTCAGATGCATTCCTTACATCAAAAGAAACTGAACTGAAGAAAGCCTTTCAGGAAGAACTGGATTCTGCACCTGAACACTATTTTAAACAAAGAGATGAGTACAAAAAGTAATTTAATCAGCCGTAGGGAATTCAATAGAAGAATGGCAGGTCTTGGAATTGGACTCGCATCAGCCACAGTGTTCCCATCCTTTAGCCACGGCATAACTGAATCCTACCCTGCGGGCAAATACCTGGATGTGCACCACCACCTGGGAAAGGAATTCCAAGCTGATCCTGATAATTTCAGCATGGACTCTATCATCCAATGGATGGACCTGCATAGTGTTTCCCAAACAGTCATCTTATCTGCCATCCTCTACCCCTTTGATTATTATTCGGCGTATGGTAGAGGCATCCCTGATCCTGATAGCCTACTTGAGAAATTTCAGGAAACAAACGGGCGGCTTCTGCCTTTCTGTGTGGTCCACCACGATGCTTTTGACACAGAAAAAGAAATTACCAAAATTCTAAAGGGTTTTAAAAAGCAAGGTCTCATTGGATTCGGAGAACTCAAGCCCAGAGATAAGGCAGGAGAAGCGGGCAATATGGCCCTGGATGATCCGGTAATGATGCGTCTTTATGCAGCATGTGCGAATGTTGACTTCCCCGTTCTATTCCACATTGATAACCGGTTTGCAGTAGACACACCAGGATTGCCGGCCATGGAAAGGGTCCTAAAAGAATTTCCTGAGGTGAACTTTATCGGTCATGCCAACGGATGGTGGAATTCAATTTCAGGTGACGTAAAGAAATTTAAAGGATACCCAAAAGAAAAAATCACATCCGGAGGTGCAGCCGGCAGACTGCTGGATGAATATCCCAATATGTATGCTGATCTATCTGCAGGAAGTGGATTAAACGCCATTACACGCGATCCGGAGATTGGAAGAGAATTCTTACTTACCCATGCAGATAAATTGATGTTTGGAACAGATGCCCTTGGAGGGGAAGGCAGAGAATCTCATTTTGAATTCTATAACAATATTGATCTTCCGGAGGATGTGAAAGCGAAATTATTCCGGGACAATGCACACAGAATTTTAAAAATATAATTGTTATTTTTCACCTATAATTAAAACGCTATAATGAGATTAATATCTGCTTTTACAGTGATCTTGCTAGCCCTGACCCTGGGAGCGGGATGCAGTGCTGAGCCCGAATCCCAGCCAAATGTACTTTTCATTTCCATTGACGACCTCAACGACTGGCAGGGATCTCTTGGGGGAAATGCTCAGGCCATTACCCCAAGTCTGGATAAATTAGCCGAAGAGGGACTTCTGTTCACCAATGCTCATTGTTCCCAGCCGGTTTGTACGGCATCCCGAAATTCACTTTTAAGCGGACTGCACCCAAGCAATACCGGGTGGTATGGTTCAACTTCAGCCATGCGTAAGACTTATGACCAGGTTATGCAGAATAATAAAATGCTGCCCCAGTATTTTAAAGACAATGGATATAAAACCATGGCAGTGGGTAAGATCTTTCATACCGGAGTCAGTGATTATAAGGACAGAACGAATGATTTCTGGGATATGACAGCACCAGATTACAAGGTTCCCAAAGATCTGAAAGATCTGGGTGACGGATACGGGGGAACGAAATTCTACCCCTTCCCGAAAGAAAGAAGCCAGATCGTTACTCATTATGGGGAAGATTTTGCAAGTGGGCATTCCCTCTGCTGGGGAGCACTTGAAAGAGAAGATATGCCGGAAGGTAAGATGTTTGATGAACTGATATCTGAATGGGCTGTTGACCGCCTGTCAGAAGACCACGACAAACCTTTCTTCATGGCAGTGGGATTTGTACGCCCCCATGTTCCCTATACTGCACCTAAAGAATATTTCGACCTGTACAACCTGGATGAAATTAAAATTCCGGAAGTTCCAGAGGGAGAGATGTCAGATATTCCCCTTATGGGCAAATCTATTGCATTCGGAACAATTAAGACCGGTGATCACTATGCAGTGGCCAACCTGAGCGACACATACTGGAAAGAACTTGTATATGCCTACCTGGCATGCATGTCTTTCGTAGATGATCAACTTGGAAAGGTTCTTGAAGCACTTGAAAACAGTAAATATGCTGACAATACCATCATTGTACTCTGGTCAGATCACGGACAACATCTTGGAGAGAAACATCACTGGAGAAAGCAGGCCCTCTGGGAGGAATCAACAAAGGTACCCTTGTACTTCAAAGTCCCTGGTGTCGACAACCGGGGGGCAAAATCTGCCCGGGTAGTAAGCCTCCTTGATATCTACCCAACCCTGGTGGAAATTTGCGGACTACCCCCTGCTGAAAAACTTGAAGGCAACAGCCTGGTTCCCCTTATTAAGGATCCTAAAAAAGAATGGGATAAGCCTGTTCTCAGTTCATGGTATTACGGGAATTACGCAGTAAGGTCTGAAAACTGGAGGTATATACTATACCGTGACGGAGGAGAAGAACTCTATGACCATAGCAATGACCCGGGAGAACATATTAACCTGGCTGGTGATCCTGAGAATGCTGATGTAATCGCCGAACTGAAAAAATCACTCCCGGAAACGAATGTACTTCCGGCAGGAACCGAAAAATGGGAAGGGGACAAACTGGATCGCAGGGCAAGGGAATGGACCGAAAATGACTCGATTCCAATCTGGTTGAAATAGCATATTTTAATCGCAGAAATTAATATATACAAGAACAAAACACAAAACATCTATAAACACCATGATCATGAAAAGGAATTATCTACTAATCAATCTCTTGATACTCACCGCATTCCTACTGCATTCCTGCAGCCAGACTGCCCCGGAGGGACCTTATTTTGCTACCGGAATTAAAATCGGTGAAGTAAGCCAGACGGAAGCCATTGTATGGACACGTTTAACAGAAAACCCTGTCAGGGTGGGCAACGATGCCCCTATGCCGGATGTAAAGTATAAAGATCCTGAAACAGGGGAAATGAAGAAACGCAGCAGCAACAGACCTAACATAACGCCTGTCGTAACTTATCCTGAGGGATATGACATCAACAATGTACAGGGTGCAACTCCCGGTGCAGAGGGACTGGTTAAGCTGTCATACAGGGAGGTCGGTACGGAAAACTGGACAGAAACCGATTGGACTTCGGTTGATCCTGAACAAACGTTTACTCAGCAGTTTAAATTATCTGGTTTATCCCCTGGCACAAAATATGAAATACTTGTGGAGGGCAGTCCAACTGGTAAAAAGATCAGTGCCACCATGGAGGGAAAATTTGCCACAGCCCCTGCAAAGGATGTTCCTGCAGAAGTGAATTTCATTGTTACTACCGGAACCTCATATGGGGATGTAGACAGTGATGTAGGTTATAAGTTTTACAATAGTTCCATGAAGCTGGATCCTGACTTCTTTGTCCATACCGGAGACATCCTCTATTATGACGGATTGGGTAAGACCGCTGATATGGCGAGATGGCACTGGGACAGGATGTACAGTTACCCCAACAATATCGATTACCACCGACAGGTTGCGAGTTATTTCATCAAGGACGACCATGATACCTGGAGGAATGATTGCTGGCCAGGAATGGTTTCAAAATTCATGGGTGAATTCACTTACGAGGAAGGTACTGCCATATTTTTGTATGAGGTTCCCATGGGGGATAAGACTTATCGTACCGTTCGCTGGGGAAAGGATCTACAGGTCTGGATGGTCGAGGGAAGAGATTACCGCAGTCCGAATACCATGGAAGACGGACCTGAGAAAACAATCTGGGGAAAGGAACAGATGGAATGGCTGAAGTCAACTATTGAGAGTTCAGATGCTACCTATAAGGTATTGATCAGTCCCACCCCAATCGTTGGACCCGACCGTGGAAACAAAAAAGACAATCATGCCAATATTGGATTTCAGCATGAGGGAGACCTGGTCAGGGAATATCTCAGCGGGGTGAAAAATCTGGTTACTGTATGTGGAGACAGGCACTGGCAGTATATTTCCAAAGATCTTGAAACGGGACTGGTAGAATTCAGTTGTGGCCCGGGTGGAAACGACCATGCCGGCGGCTGGAAACAGGAGAATAAGCTTCCGGAGCATATATACCTGAATGTGGTTGGAGGTTTCCTGGAAGGGGCACTTGAACAGAACGGCGGAGAGGCCAGCCTGATATTCCGTCATTACGATCCGGATGGAATATTACTGAATGAATATAAGGTAGAAGAAGAATAATTTGTAACTTGGATTTTTATCCTAAATCCAATTTTTTATTAATAACCTAAATATTAGAACTATGAAAAAAACATTTACTTTAATTATTGCAGCATTTTGCGCTGCTGCAATGTTGTTTGGGCAATCACCTCCCAAACTTGAAAAGGTTGGCGAATACTGGGAGATTGACTCTCCGGAGGACCTGATCTGGTTGTCTGACACCGTAAGCCTGGACGCTAATAATGACGGAACACCTGATTTCGATAGTATCGGAGCTAAAATGGACGGCAACTATCGCCTCGTTGCGGATATTACCTTTGATCCGGATTCCTCGAAGGTGGACTGGAATAATGATGGTGCAATTGATGTTTTAGACGAGAACGGGTGGTGGCCAATTGGAACCAAGGCAAGACCCGATGGTTCGTTTATCAATTTTAAAGGAATATTTGACGGACAGTATCATACCATATCGAATATTTACTGCCATTATGGTTATACAAACAGGTCGGGATTGTTTGGAGGCATTGAAGGAGGTACGATCGAAAACCTGAGGGTGATGAATTTCAAGTCACATCCCATAACCTGGTATCCTTGCATCCTGGTCGGAAGAACCTATGAAGCAGCGGACAGGAATACCATCACACGCTGCTGGGTGGAAGGTACGGTCTATGGTATTCCCACTATCTGGGATGAAAATAATGCCGAAGCTCGTAAGAGTCTGTTTGTCGCAGGTATTATAGGAAGGCTGAATTGGGGAGATGTATCCGAGTGTGTAGCCAAATTTACAGCTCATGGAAATATTACTAATCAAAGACGAATTGGCGGTATTACCGGTCAGATGGGATATGGCTCAACCTTAAAAAACAGCTATGCTGTTGTCGAGATTACGGCATTTGAAGAATCGGGTGCTATTGTTGGCAGGGAAGATGATTCAACCGATGACCTCATTGAAAATTGTTATGCCGTCGGATCAGTAATGGGAGCTGATCCTGCTGATCAGGATCTCGGCGTTTTTGCCGGAGAAACCAGGGGTATAACTGTTACATCCTGCTACTGGGATAATGAAATGACAGGGACGGGGGTTGCTAAAGGTATTGGAAGGACCACGGATGGTACGGATATACCAGGTCTTGCAACTGCCGATTTTGCCACTGAATCTAATTTTGTAGGATGGGATTTCAGTACTGTCTGGAAGATGGGCACGGTTGATGGTGATGCACGCCCTACCCTGCAATGGCAGGACCTGGTTGGTCAAGATGTAGGTATAAGGGATACTCAGATCCAAAGCATACTTAAAGTTTATCCGAACCCAGTATCCGGTATCCTTACTATCGAAAATGCTCAGATGAATACTGAATACAGGATGTTGAATGTAGTTGGACAAACGTTACAATCCGGTCTTGTTCATAGTACCATTATGACCCTGAACCTGGAAGGGTATGAGAAGGGGATTTACCTGCTCAAGGTTGGCGACAGTGTAAATAAGATCCTGGTCAAGTAAAATTTTTCCTTGGGGAAATAGTATTACATACCTATGACATACGAAGTGCCGGGGTCATCATCAGATAATCCCGGCACTTAATATTTAAATTAGCCTAAACCATGAAACCATTCAGTATTTTCTTTGCCCTTGTTTTTTCTCTTCTTCTCTCCAGTTGTCTGAGCAATGCAGATAATAAGTTCATTGATCTGGCGGAAAATACAATGGCCGTCCCTTCCACCCTTTTCTCCCTTAAATCTGAGGGAAAGGAAATTTTTCTAGAAAAATACAAATCCTATTATTATGCCAATTTTGAAATACTTTCATCACTGCCGATAACAATAAGTTCTACCGAACCCATTAAGGAGTTTGAGATCAGTCCAGTAAGCTATGGTATTAAGGGAGTACAGGATGAAAACACCATACATTTCACCATCGATAAACCGGGGTACGTTATGGTCAGAATAAATGAAGATCAAAGGATTTTTATTTTTGCAGATCCACCTGAGGATGCACATGACTTAGAAACTGTCAGTATTTTGGAATTCGATATAGATAGAAGCGGAGCCGGGGTTCAAACAACAATAATACAGCAAGCGCTGGATGAAATATCCGGCAGCGGAAAGATTCTGGATTTCCCGTCCGGTATATACAAAACAGGTCTTCTATCCATTAAGAGTAATTCCAAAATCCATCTTTCCGCCGGGGCTGTCCTCATGGGACC
>JAUUZM010000106.1 GCA_030589965.1 Bacteroides sp. | reverse complement strand
TGGCTGGCTCCCGGTGTACAGGACAAGAAGGCTTAGTGGTTCTCCTTCTTCATGCCAGGTATCTTCTGGTTGTACCAGGATTTCCGGCGGGGCATTAACTTTGATAAATACAGCAGTTGAAAGAACCTTACCATAGGAATTACTGATCTCACAATAGTAATTTCCTTCATCGGAAATCTGTATGGCATTCAACTCAAGGGAAAGACTTTCATCCTGTCCGGCAACATAGACCCCGTCCTTATACCAATTTAATTGAACGGTATCTGATCCCGCATATTCAAGACCCAGGGTGTGGTTTTCACCGACGCAAAAGCTTCCCCCAGCTGGCTGGCTGGTTATCACCGGAAGGCTCCCCTGGTTTTCATAGGCGCCTAAATCGATCCTCGCTCCATTGATCCTGAGATTCCCGGAAATATCTGTCTTAGACAGGGTAAGTCCAGCTGTATCCGGTGTGCCAAAATCAACTCCGGGAGAGATATTTGATAAGGAGTAATCCGCCTGCAATATTTCTTCCAGGGGTCCGACACCGGAGTAGGGAAGGGGATTATTGAATATGGGAGGATCGCTTAATAAATCTGTACAATTGCTCCCCTCACAAAGACTTTCCGGAACATAGCTTGAAATAATTTGATAATCATCTTCCTGAGGGATTGATAAATCGGGAACGATGGAATTGATAATCCGGGCATTATCGCCGAGTCCTAAAGGTGTACCATACCTGCTGTTCTTCACGATGGTATTATTTATGAACTCTAAATTGAAGCATTGGGGCAATTCGACATGACCCTCATTGTGATATATACTGTTATTAATAAAATCAATATTGGCCCCGCTAAGGCTGACTATTCTCTGGGTACAAACATTATTATATATCAGGTTGTCACGCACGATGAAGTTTGCCCCGTCGCGCAGATAAATGACTGCATCAGCTGATGTAACTACATTATTATAAAATTTGGAGGAGCTTACCGTACAATTGACACCCCTGCTTGATCGGATAATGGATGCATGGATCATATGGCAGTCCCGGAAGACGCAGTTGTCAACTTCCAGGTTCGCGTTGTCATAGCCCCAGATCAGTCCAATTCTGTTACTGATAAATTGGTTTACTTTACCATACTCAAAAACACAATGTCTGAATATCCGTGGATAAATATCACCAGCATAAATCGGTCCCCAGCCCCCGTTTTCAGTATCCGGGTCACTAAATCCACTTGTATCATTTACAGTCCACAAAATGGGTGCATTTGGGGTTCCTATGGCATAGAGGGTATCCCGGGCGAATATTTCATAATGTCCTTCAGACAAAATAACAACACCGGGAAAGATGGTAACCTTTGCCTGCAAATCTGTAAGCCGTGTAATATGAACAGTATCTGCGATCCATACCTCCGGGGAAGTTACCAAAGCATCAGGTGTATATGATTCAATACGGAGTTCAAAACAACCCGGGTCAACATAACCGTAATTGATTCTACGGTTCCCGGCCATGTCTTTCAGAACAGAATACTGATCAACAGGCTCATTATTTCCCAGGTTCACCAGGGATGTACCGGATGTAAGCTGCCAGTCCCCTGCCTGGCTGGCATCTCCAATCCCGGTAAAGCCGGTTGGATTCATAAAAGTTGGGTCTCCGAAATAATTATCTGATTCACTGATGGCCCCGTTTTCGACTCCTCCAATCTCCGTAAAACTATCTCCGATAAGATTGTATTTTACAAGCGGCTGAGAACTTAATGATTCCAGGACTATCTGTGAGAGGGCATCAAAGTTTTCATTTCCATAAATAATATTATTCATGGCTGTGGTTCCTGAAGCTCCTTTGAATGTTATGCCTCCCGCTACGTTATGATGTCCCTTATTATTGCAAATAGTATTGTTGTACAATTTGCCTCCACCTCCGTCAAAGAAAATACCCCCGGTGAATTTACCTTCATTGTTTACGATCAGGTTCTGTATTATTCTTGCTTTTGTTACGGTACATGATATCCCACCAACGCTCTCGGTACCAATAAATGTACTATTATTACTGATCATGTTATTCATGATCAGGGGACTTCCGGCCTCGATTCTCATTCCCCCGGCGGCGTAGTATCCATCTGACCGGTTATTAGTGATGATACAATTGGTAACCTCTCCGAAATCACTGTAATAAATATGAATTCCACCCGCAGGCCGATGTTCGAATCTGCTGATATTATGTGCCCTGTTATTCGTGATAAGGCAGCTGTCAAGAAATACCAAATCCGTGGCAAAAATCCCTCCGCCTCTTCCCCCATGGTTATTTCGGATAACGGAATTATTCATGTAAATCCCATCCCCGGAATTTTTAAAATAAACAGGGGCTCTATGGTCGTTCCACACAGTTATGGAATTGTCCACTGTATTTATATATTCGAAGATGCAATGGCTTAAATTGGAAACATTGCCAAAGCTGATTGACCACTGAATTCCATTCCATGCTCCCTCATGATTTGAAGTATCTGCAAGTCCCACCGTATCAGGATCCATGAATGCATCATTGCTCACCCGGGTGAAGCGGATCGAATCACCGGTTTTGCCGAGAGCGGTCAACTCACCACGGATCAAAAACTTGTAGTGGCCTTCGAAATCAACAACTACCCCGGGCTCAATGATGAGGGAATCTTCCAAGTCAATTGTAATATCACCCTCTATCCGGTAAGGCGATCCTGATTGGCTCCATATGCCATTTACATTTCCCGCAGGTATAATTGTTTGAGCACTCAGTTGTAGAACAGAAAAAATGTAGAGAATGATTGCGTGAATCTTATACATGGTAGTCTGTGGTTTTTCATTGAACACGAACAAGATAACTACAAATAGCCAAAATGTCAATATAAAAAAAGACCTTTTAGTCTTATTGCTATTTTTTGTAGTTTTGCGCTCTCAAGAATCATAATGAATTTCTGGAGACAACTACCGAAACCTTTCTTTGCTCTGGCTCCCATGGAGGATGTTACCGACACCGTATTCCGGGAGTTGATTGCATCTTACGCTGCAGCCGGGAAACTGCAGGTTCTATTTACAGAATTTATGTCGGTTGAAGGATTTCTACATGATATTGGACACAAAAAAGTCATTCACCGTCTTTATGTTTCCAGCCGGGAAAGGGAAATCCTGAAATCCAGGGGAATCAAGCTCGTGGCCCAGATCTGGGGCTCCGATCCGGAAAATTTCTTTAAAGCCGGTCAACAGATCGCGGAACAGTACGATTTTGACGGCATTGATATTAATATGGGGTGTCCGGTTAAAAAAATAGTAAAGAAAAACGCATGCAGCGCGCTAATTAAAACCCCTGAGCTTGCAAAGGATATAATTGCTGCAACTAAGGAGGGCAGCGGATTGCCGGTAAGTGTTAAAACCCGTATTGGTTTTAATCAGGTGGAAACCGATAACTGGATAGGGAACCTCCTGGAGGTAAATCCTGCTGCCATTACAGTTCATGCACGTACCCAGAGAATGCTTTCAAGGGGGTTTGCTGATTGGAATGAGGTTCTCAAATCCGTACAATTAAGAGACTCACTTAATTTCGACACCATGATCCTCGGCAATGGTGATGTGTCAAGTTACAACGATGGATTTGAAAAAAGTAAAATATTTAAAGCAGACGGCCTTATGGTTGGCAGAGGTGTTTTTCGGAACCCGGCTTTTTTCTCCGATCAGAAAATCCTGGAACCTGGCCAAAGAATCCAAATGCTAAAAAATCATCTCCTGAGATTCCAGGAGGAATGGGAAGGAAAAAAAAGCTACTCCATCCTGAAACGGTTTTTCAAAATCTATGTGAACTCCTTCCAGGATGCAACTTCTTTTAGGGCAGACCTGATGACAACCAATAATTACAAGGAAGGAATGCAAGTGATTGAGGAGTTTGAAGACAGCCTGGCTGCTGTTCCATCCGAACTGACACAAATCCCCGTTTAACAACACTTCTCTCCCGCTTGAATGGAAGGGCATTTTACCGTACCGTAAGAACAATATATGCAGCAATCACCCTTCTTTGCTTTCAGTACTGTTTTGCAGCCCTCACACTCGTAAAAAAATGCGCAGGCATTTTCCGGCATAGTCTCTTCTTTGGAGTAACCACATACCGGACAGGTAATGGTGGATTTGAGCTGTATTAATTTCATGTTTGGAAGTGCTTTTCACAAAGGTAAACTGAAAAAATTGAAATTTCCCCCATTAATATTTTTTCCAGGGAAATAAACAGGAATTAACTATATATTTTGTTTAAATTCGCAGCTAATATAAGTATTAATACAAAGAGACCTTAAACTCCATAATACATACTAAACATGATGAATATTAATTCTGAAACCATAATAGGCGATGTCGTACAGGAAAATTTCAAAGCGGCTCAGATATTTGATAAAAACAAAATAGATTTCTGCTGTGGGGGAAACATTTCATTGGCTGAGGCCTGTCAAAATGCGGACAGAAATGTAGATAATTTGATCACTGAGTTAGAAGCTCTTATGATTGTCAGTGATCCTGATTCCAATTACATTAACAATCTTTCCCTTGAGGATCTCAGTGATTATATTATGAAGCGACACCATACATATGTGTCTGAGGTTGCCCCCTTTTTGCAGCAAAAATTACAGAAACTATGCGATGTTCACGGGGAAAATCACAAAGAACTTTTTGAAATTAAAGAATTGTTTGATGGGGCAGTTCAAAATTTAAGCAAACACATGGAGAATGAGGAATCAATACTCTTCCCCACCATCATAAAAATGCTGAAATCCGGTGATGAAAATCCAGATTTGGGCAATGTCAGAGAGGAAGTATTATCTATCATTAAGTTAATGGAAGAGGAACATCAGACTGAGGGAGAACGATTTGAACGTATATCCGAGCTGACAAACAACTTTACATGTCCACCCGATGGCTGCAATACATTCCAGGTAACTTATCAAACGCTGAAAGATTTTGAAGATGATTTACACAGGCATATACACCTTGAGAATAATATTCTTTTCAAGAAAACCATTGCCCTGGCAAGGGAAATAAATTCCAATTGACAAGAACTATAGAATAGATTATCTTAGGCTGTGTGCCCCGGGAATACTAAGATGATCTGATAATAAATGGCTTATAAGCTATATCTGTCTGCCTATCTGTTGCTTCAAATAGCAGCTTGTTCCGTGCCTGTAGAATCTGACGGGGATGTGAATCTGCTTGAACCACTGCAGCCTTATGTTGGTAAGATTTTAGGAGAGCTCGATTTAATTTCCGAGGATAGAAAAGAAACTCTGAGCAGCATATCTGAATTGATTTCTGAGCAGCTCGAACTCGGTGGAAATGCAAAACTAACTTTCATCTGTTCCCGTAATTCCCGTCGAAGCCACATGTCACAGGTCTGGTCCCAAACTGCGGCCTGTTATTATGGGATTGATAGTGTATTTTCATTCTCGGGGGGGATAGATGCAAGTGCATGTAATATTAGAACGGTACACGCACTGCGCAGAGCGGGTTTTTCGGTAGTAGGTTCTACTGAAAGTGAAAACCCGGTTTATCTGATTCAATTTTCCGATGAGCGCCCACCCGTAAAGGCATTCTCCAAACTTTACGGCCATGATGAGAATCCGAAGGAAGAATTTATAGCCCTGATGTGCTGCAGTAAAGCTGACATGCAATGTCCTGTTGTACAGGGAGCCAGTTCGAGGTTTGCTATTCATTATGAAGATCCGGCTGAAGGTGATGACACATCAGAGGAAGCAGATGTATATGATGACAGATGCCGGGAAATCTCCCGCGAAATGTTTTATATAATGTCAAAAGTCGATCAATAGTTTCCCCGTGGCGTGGTCCGGCGATGCTATGGTCTTTTGAGGGACCGGGCAAAGGTCATGGGAGTGTCATTTTGCATGGAAACGAAAACTGGTGATGTTCTATGGAGTCCTGATGTGTTACGATATCAAGAATAATCCTGTCTGATAAAAAAGGAAAGAAATGACCCAGGCTAATGAGGTATTATAAAAAAAGGATACGGCCATCCAGATAGTACTACCCGATTCTTTCCGGATACTGATCAAAGTACCAATACAGGGGAAGGAAATCAGGACGAATAGCATAAAACTAAGAGCAGATAATGCCGGGTAGGGCAAATCGGTTCCAGGTATCCAGGAAGATATATGTCCGGTGAGATGCCTTTCCCCATTCCCGTTATTCAGGACAGCAAGGGAACTGACTATGATCTCCTTGGCGGGTAATCCTGTAATAATACTCACGCTCATTTTCCAATCGAATCCAAGTGGTTCAAAAACGGGAAGTATGCCTTTCCCCATCTTACCTATATATGAATTTTCCAATCCTTTGTTGCTTGATACCGGTTCCTGGATCTCCGTTTTCTGAGGGCTGTCATTTGATCCCTTTATCCGGTTCTCTTCCAGCGGAAAATAACCCAGGGCCCAGATAACGATGGAAGCAACCAGGATTACACCTCCCATTTTCTTTATGAAATAGAAGGATTTAGTCCACATATGCCTCAATACACTGCGAAGAGAAGGAAGTCTGTACGGGGGCAGATCAACGTAAAAGCGAGGTTGGGTATCCTTACGAATTGCTTTGCTGAACATCCAGGCAGAAAGCAATGCAAGTAATATCCCTATCATGTAGAGCATGAAAAGGATCAGGGACCTGTAGGCTGCAAAAAATGCGGATATAAACAAAACATAAATGGGAAGTCTGGCGCTGCAGGACATGAAGGGGATTATAAGCATGGTGATCAGCCGTCTTCTTTTGTTCTCAATGGAACGGGTTGCCATGACAGCAGGAACATTGCATCCGAAGCCGATGACCAGCGGGACAAACGACTGGCCGTGCAAGCCAATCCTGCGCATAAGTTTATCAACCATAAAGGCTGTCCTTGCCATGTATCCTGAATCCTCAAGAAAGGAAATCATCATGAACAGAATAACGATATTTGGAAGAAACACAGCCACCCCTCCAACTCCGGGAATGATTCCATTAACCATGAGATTATGAATGTGTCCATGAGCAAAACCCGCATCAACAATTCTTCCAAACCATGCAAAAAGATACTCAACCCACTTCACAGGATAACTGCCCAGCACAAATGTCAGGTAAAAAATCAGAAAGACCACCCCAAGAAATATTGGAATACTCCAAATTTTATGTGTAAGAACAAAATCGAGTTTCGCAGCGAATTTCGGTTGCTTACCATTCCTGCCAAACCCTGAAACCTGTAATAATCCTGCCTTCAATATCTGCATGGTAGCCACCTTTGGATAGTAGGGTCCAAAATTACTTCAAAAAATGGAAGTGTGAAATCCCAAGAAATGGGGATATTTCAGATCAGAGATTCGGGATTGATATTATCGGTTTCGATGAAGCCTGAAATAATAGCGTATACGGCGAGTCCGCTGACAGACTTAATGCCAAGCTTCAAGGTTATGTTTTTACGGTGAGAGATTACCGTATGGATGCTGATATTCAGGCTGCTGCCAATTTCTTTGTGAGAATGTCCCAAGACCAGCAATTTCAGCACTTCCTGTTCCCGATCGCTCAACTGATGACCTATTGATTCTATTTTCCCGGCTCTGGGCTGGTTGTCAAGCAGATCTCCAATTAATTCCTGTATCTTATCAATACTCATACTGGTATTAACTTCCATGTCAAATTCCCCGGTCCTGTTTGGCCAATCCGCAGGATAGTAAATACCTATGATCTTGAATGAATGGGCTGTATCTGTTTGGTTCAGGATCTCTTTGCACATGGGCAATGTAGCATCGATTATCAATGCCCGGATGTTTTGAGTGAGAGCTAGCTCATTCAGTGTTTCATTCCCATCCTGCAATACGGTTATATTAAGGTCCGTAAAATCCTTACAGGCTTCTTTCAAACCATTTCTGATAATCTCAGAAGGATGTATGATAAAGATGTGCTCAGGCATTGTTAATTTTCTTTTCCAATTCAAGCACCTTTGGAACCAGTATTTTATCTTCTATCCTGGCATGGTCTTTCAAATCTTGTTCAAACTGAAACAAGGCAAATAGAAATTCATTGCAAAGATTCTGATTATAAGCAGGTTTCAGATATTTTAATAGGAGATTTTTCAGATCATTCAGCTTTTCATCCACATTGGTATGTTCCTTTTCAAACTGGCGGATAGAATACTTCCCATACTTCACCTGATTATTATGATTGTTTTCCGCATACTGGTGGAGGTCACGTACATAGGGAAATATTTTCTCATCTTCGTTACGGATATGAATCAAAAATTCTTCATTATACTTCTTGTAGAAAGACTCGATCATATTTAATTCAGTACAATGATCCGAACAATCTTCTAATAGTTTATTCAGTAGACTCTCAATTCTCGGTACCGAATACTCAAGATAATAGGCATGGGTATTCTGCAGGTAGTCGATAATCATCAAAGGTGAAACTGAAAGTAATGCCTCTTCGGGGAAATAATCAGGATTATGGTATGTATTGATTATGGCAAGAAAGAAGTCTGATGATATACCTTTCTCATCACAGATCTTGTTTACTTTTTTATCACCAAATCCCAGGCTTAATCCGAACCTGTTAATAATCGGAAGCAAGAGGTAGTTCTGCTGGATGATCCATGAGAGTTCATCCTCAGCTATAAAAATTTTCATATTCATTTTCCTTCCTGGATTTTAAACTATATCAAATATAGATAAAATGATAACTTGGGCTCATGCCATTGTTTTAAAAAGCTTTGCCGGAATATTTTTGTTAGCTTTTCTGTTCCTTTCCTTTGCATCATGTACAGCACCGGCCAATACTGAAAGTGAGGGAGATCTCCCGCGAAATCTTTTATATAATGTCAAAAGTCGATCAATAGTTTCCTGTAAGATCCTTTTGGGTATATTTATGACCCAATCAAATACCTACAGGAATGTCCATAAGATTAATAATCATTTCAGCTCTCATCCTTACCCTGATTTCATGTTCCGGGAGAAAGGATATTTCCCAATGGCGTGGTCCGGATCGGGATGGCAAATACCCCGAGACTGGTTTATTGAAAGAATGGCCCCTAGAGGGACCGGCGATGCTCTGGTCTTTTGAGGGAC
>JAUUZM010000039.1 GCA_030589965.1 Bacteroides sp. | reverse complement strand
TCCTCTCAGCAGTGAGAAGAATTCTTCTTGTCATATCATTCCTAGCCAGTTTCTTTTCTGTTCTACATTCTCAAGTGGGTGAAAAAACAGAAGGCAGGATACTGGATCAGAAGACAAAACGGCCGCTGGCTTTTGTGAATATTGTTTATACAAGTGGCGGACAGGGTACTGTATCGAATATTGATGGGGAGTTCAGCATCTCATCTTCGAAGCAGATAGAATTCCTTAAATTCTCTTACCTGGGATACCAGGAGAAATTTATCCCGAAAGAAGATATTAAGCCAGGAAAAATGCTTCAGGTCAGACTTGATGAAACAGCTTATGATATTGAGGAAGTTAAGATCCTACCAGGCATTAATCCTGCCCACAGGATCATTGACCTTGTCCTGGAAAACAGGGACCGGAACAATCCGGTAAAAATGCAATCTTTCTCTTATACCTCCTACAGTAAGATGTATTTTACGGTGGACCTGGATTCAATGTATGCGGACGCACCAAGCGAGGAAAGCCGGCAAGTTGCGGACAGTAGTCAGGCCTCAGGAGACAGTGCAATTGTTATTATGGATGAGGACGTGCGGGAGGAAATGGAGGAATTCCTTGAAAAGAACCACCTCTTTCTGATGGAATTCGTAAGTGAACGTGAATTCCTGCAACCGGATAAAAACAGGGAAGTAGTTACTGCCTCCAGGGTTTCGGGATTTAATGATCCTTCCTTCACCCTGATTGCTTCTCAGGTCCAGTCCTTTAGCTTTTATGATGAGCTAATCAATATATGGGACAAGAAATACCTGAATCCGGTGAGCCGTGGCAGTAAACGCAAATACCTATTTGTGCTTGAAGACACAATGTATACAGAGCAAAATGACTCCCTGTTTTTGATCTCCTTCAAACCCTTGAGGGGGAAGAATTTTGATGGATTGAAAGGAATTCTTCACATCAATTCTGAGGGCTACGCGGTTCAGAATGTCATCGCCGAGGCAGCAGAAACAAAGGGTGTCTTCAGGATCAGGATACAGCAGAAATATGAACTTGTAGAGGGTGAACAATGGTTCCCGGTGCAGTTGAACACTGACCTGATGATCACACCCAATAATGCTGAGGCAAATGGAAAGCCCATCACATTGGTTGGAATAGGCAAATCCTATCTTTCTGACATCCGTTTGAATCCTGAACTGAGGAAAAAGGATTTCAACCATATTGAAGTTGAGGTTGAGGACAATGCCCATAAGAAGGATGTGGAATTCTGGCAGCAATACCGGGTTAGTCCCCTGACAACAAAGGATACAAATACATACAACCTGATTGACAGCATCGGACAGGAAGCCCATTTTGACCGTCAACTTAAATTATTTGAAACTTTTGCATCAGGTTATATTCCGCTCGGTTTTCTGAATATTGACTACCGCAGTCTTATTCATTGGAGCCGGTACGAGGGACTGAGACTGGGGGTTGCGGCTGAAACCAATGATAAAATTTCCCGATGGGTGCAGGTAGGAGGAAAGTTTGCCTATGGCTTCGGAGATAAAGAGAGCAAGTACGGAGGACATCTGAAAATCAATCTCAACCGAAGGAAGGATGCTTTCCTCAAGATTCGGTATAATAAAGATATTGTTGAAACAGCAGGCTGGAAATTTGTTGAGAAGCCCCCGATCAATTCCTCCGAAATATTCAGGAGCTTTCTGATCTCTGATATGGATAATATTGAAGAAAAGTCCGTCGAATTGCAATTCCCTGCTTTGCGCTATTTCAAGATCAACACTTACCTGAATCAGGGTACCAGACAAGTTACCAACGATTACCGGTATATGGTAAGTAGTCCAGAAGGGGACCTGGAAACCGGGGAGTTTAATATCACACAGACAGGGATTAAACTGAAGTACGCTCATAAGGAGAAGTTCCTGGAAACACCAAGAGGAAACCGGATCTCACTAGGCACCAATTATCCGATTATCTATGCAAACCTGCATTTCGGATTACCCATGTTGGGAGGTGATTATGAGTACACTAAAGTGGAAGGAAAAATCACTAAAACCTTTGTCAGCAAGTCGATCGGAGACACAAAAATTGCCATGGTCGGAGGATGGGCTGACAGAAGCCTGCCCTATCCATTATTGTATGCAGGAGCCGGAAGTTATGGTGTTTTCACTATTGAATCAGAAAATAGTTTTGCAACGATGAGGATGAATGAATTTGTGTCAGACCGCTTTGCTAACATCCATTTCCAGCAGGATTTTGGCAAGCTGCTGTTCAGAAAAGGAAAATTCCAGCCGGGCATAGTTCTGGCGGGTAGTGCGGGTTATGGATCAATGGCATACGATCCCAGGCATGTAAACCTGAACCAGACTGCCTATGAGAAAGGTTACTATGAATCAGGCATACTTTTTAATAACCTTTTACGTTTTTCAATATTCGGATATGGTCTTGGAGTGTTTTACCGAGTGGGTGCGTACTCACTTCCCAAAACAATTGATAATTTTGCATTTAAATTTACCATTCGATTTATCCTTAAATAATGGCAGAAAAAAGTATTGACAGCGGAAAGACACATAAGGCAGGATTTGTAAATATTGTCGGCAGACCTAATGTCGGCAAATCCACTCTGATGAATGCCATGATAGGCGAGAACCTTTCTATTATTACCTCGAAGGCCCAGACTACACGGCACCGTATTCTCGGAATCGTAAATGGAGAGGATTTCCAAATTATATATTCAGATACTCCGGGGATATTAAAGCCAGGATATAAGCTTCAGGAATATATGCTGAAATTTGCACGAACTGCCATTTCTGATGCTGATATTGTGTTATACGTAACGGAGATTGAGGAAAAAAAGGAAGATTCCGGGGAAACGATAGAAAAACTTCAGAATCTGAAGGTTCCTGTTATTTTACTGATAAACAAAATTGATCTCAGCAAGGGTGATCAGATAGATATTCTTATGCAGGAATGGCAGGACACTCTGCCCAATGCGTGCATCATTCCTATCTCCGCTCTGGAGAAGTTTAATCTGGAAAAGGTATTCGCAATGATCCTTGAAAAACTTCCGGAATCCCCGCCATTCTATCCCAAGGACGAATTGACGGATAAAAATGAGCGGTTTTTTGTTTCTGAGATAATACGGGAAAAGATCCTGATGAACTATAAGCAGGAGATCCCTTATTCAGTTGAGATTCACGTTGAAAGCTTCAAGGAATCTGATTTGATTATCAATATAAACTGCAACATTTTTGTTGAAAGGGATTCACAGAAGGGTATTTTAATCGGCCATCAGGGAAAGGGACTTAAAAGAGTTGGAACCCTGGCCCGATTGGATATGGAAAAGTTTTTTGGAAAGAAAGTGTTCCTGGAAACCCGGGTGAAAGTGCAAAAAGACTGGAGAAATGACCCCCGGTTTTTAAAACAATCAGGATACAACCCTTCATAGGAATAAGTTAATAAAAACACAGAATGGGAAACATAGTAGCCATAGTAGGCAGGCCGAATGTAGGCAAATCGACTCTCTTTAACCGCCTGACAGAGAGCAAGGAAGCCATCGTCAACGAGATAAGCGGGGTGACGCGGGACCGGAATTATGGTCGCTCGGAATGGAATGGCAGGGAGTTTTCAGTGATCGATACAGGGGGTTATGTGACAAACTCTGAAGATATTTTCGAGAATGAAATTCGAAGGCAGGTCCTCCTTGCCCTGGACGAGGCAAATGTCATACTTTTTGTCGTTGATGTAGAAATCGGTATAAGCGATCTGGATGAGGCCGTGGCTAAAATGCTCAGAAAAATGGACAAGCCAATACTGCTGGTGGTGAATAAGGTGGACAATAACCAGAGGATATATGAAGCGAGTGTGTTCTTTGGACTTGGACTGGGTGAAATATATCCTATCTCTTCGATAAATGGAAGCGGAACAGGAGATTTGCTGGATGATGTAGTAAAACAATTCACCAGTGATGAAGATGATACAGAAGTAGATATCCCCAAGTTTGCCATAGTAGGAAGACCAAATGTTGGGAAATCCACACTTATTAATACCCTTATCGGGGAAGATAGAAATATTGTGACTCCCCTTGCGGGAACAACCCGCGATTCAATACTTACACGGTTCACCAAATTCAAACATGACTTTTACCTGATCGACACAGCGGGTTTAAGGAAGAAAGGGAAAGTCGAAGAGGATCTGGAATTCTACTCTGTACTGCGTTCGATCCGTTCTATTGAAACAGCTGATGTATGTTTCCTCCTACTGGATGCTACCCGGGGAATAGAGGGTCAGGATGTAAATATCCTAAACCTGATCCTGAAAAACAGGAAAGGAGTTGTTCTCCTGGTAAATAAATGGGATCTGGTTGAAAAAGACCATCATTCCACTGAAAAGTTTAAAAAAGAGATCCTTGAAAAGACCGCTCCTTTCCAGGACATGCCAATCATATTTGTATCGGCTATAAGCAAACAACGTGTATTTAAGGTTCTTGAGACAGCCATGGAGGTATATGAGAACCGTATACAGAGAGTACCCACTCCTGTTCTTAACACCTACATGCTGGATGCCATTGAAGAACACCCACCCCCTGCGCATAAAGGAAAGTATGTCAAGATCAAGTATGTGGCCCAACTGCCTACTCATGCTCCAACTTTTGCATTTTATGCCAACCTGCCGCAGTACATAAGGGATCCATACAAAAGATATCTTGAGAATCGCCTGAGGTTAAAATTTAATTTTAAAGGAGTGCCCATCCAGATATTTTTCAGAAATAAATAATTGCCAGTCATGTATGGGAGAGATCATTCAAACAATTAATAAATTGAAAATTACTTGTATTTTTGTAACCTGATGATGAGAACGCCGGCCTACATATTGATCCTTATTTCGGTAATACTTACCGGCTGTCCGACCCCAAAGGTGCTCCCCGACGTTCCGAGAGTGGAATTCCAAAGCTTTATCCTGGAAGAAAAACCTAATCCACTTGGATCCCTGGTCCTTACAGGTGATTTGACTTTCTACTTCGAGGATGGGGATGGCGATATAGGATTTCTTACAGGCATTGATGATGAGTTGCGTCCTGACTCTGCCAAGTATAATCTCTTTCTAACATTGCATGAGATGGTAGATGGAGTATACAGGGAGATTGATACTTCTGAACTGGAATCTAAGCCATTTTACCGCATACCTCCACTTGACCGGGAAGGTCAGAATAAGACTTTGAAGGGTGAGATCGAGGTGGAAATCGAATATTATACCATCGATTACGATACACTGAAGTATACTTTTTATTTAATGGACAGGTCTTTCAACAGGAGTAATGTTGATACTACTACGGAGATTATCTTTCTTGACTGGAAGGAAAAATTATAAGGATCAGATCTCAATTCCCATAAACAGTACATCGTCGACCTGTTCGGTATCTTCTTTCCAGATCTCGAAGTTATTCTTAATGTAATTATACTGTTCTTCCATGGGCTTCTCATGGACGTCCCTGAGCATATTCTTCAGGCGTACCATTTTGAACTTTTTACCTAATGGTCCACCGAACTGGTCAGGATAACCATCAGAGAACATATATACTTTGTCACCTTTGGCGAGTTGGAATTCATTTGTTTCAAAAATCTTCTGCTCGTGTTCATATTGTCCACCCACAGAACTCCGGCTGCCACGTACATAGATTTGCTCTCCTCCCCGGTAAATGATCATCGGCCGCATGGCTGAAGAGACCCTTAGCTTATGCGTTTTGAGGTCAACCTCTGATACAATAATATCCATTCCGTCGTTTGAACGCTCAGCTTCAAGGTTTTGGTTGAGAGCAGACATGATTTCCATATCCAGGGTTGCCAGCAGGCTTGCGGGTGAATCCACTTCCTCCCGTACGGTAATATCTTTAAGAAGTGTGGTACCTATCATTGACATAAATGCCCCTGGCACACCATGTCCGGTTGAATCTGCACAGACTATCACAAATTTGTTCGTTCCCTCCATTTTATCATACCAATAAAAATCCCCACTGACAATATCCCTTGGCTGGTAAAACACAAAGGATCCGGAGAAAGTCTCATGTAGTTTGCTTATGGGTGGTAAAATACTTGCCTGGATACGCTGTGCATAGTTGATACTATCCGTAATATCTTTATTCTTGACCTCGATCTCCTCCTTCTGCATAACTACCTCACGGGTTCTCTCGTCAAGCTTTTTCTGAAGAAGTTCCTGAAACTGCTTAGCTTTTCTTTCCCTGTACTTAATTATGAAAACCACAGAAGAAATCATGGAGCTCAGGATGATGGTGAGAAACCACCAGGTTTTCCAGAAAGGCAGTTTAACACGGAGACTGAATTCAACAGGAGTATCGATACAAACACCTTCCGAATTGCATGCCCTGAGCATAAATGTGTAATTCCCATCCTCAACCCGGCCATAATTCACATATGGAACAGAAGTCGGATCAGACCAATCGTCATACCCATCAAGTCTGTACTGGTAAGTAACTTTTTCAGGGGCAGCATAGTTGATCCCGATAAAATCAATTCTAAGTTTGTATATATCGTAGGGTAAAACTAATGGGACAGAGGCATCATACTCCACATCTGAAATCAGAACGGAGGTAATACTGGTGACCGGCGGCGTAAGGTTCCGCCTTTCTTTCCTTGTGTCGTACATTAAGAGTCCATCGGATGTACCAAACAATGCCACACCGTTTTCAGTAACGGCAGTTGCATCTGGCTGACAATCACCGTTTAATCCGGCCTCTGTTCCCATGGATATCACTATTCCCTGTTCAATATCGATTTTACTTAAGCCCAATCTGTGACCTACCCATATACTGCCCTCACCGTCATTCAGGATGGAATAACATGAACTGGACTTCAATCCCTCATTGGGAGAAAAATATTCCAGGGTATCAGAGACGAACTTAAACACCCCATTATCCGCAGTAGCAGCCCAGATATTGTCGAATTCATCCTGGGTTATTGATACGAACTCCAGGCTGAGTCCGCTGAGACCGGTAATCTCGATGGATCTGTCTGAATTTACTGAAAAGAGTCCATTGCTCCTCGTGGCCAACCATACATTATCATCTGAATCAATAAATACATCCTGTATCCTGTTGTGGGGGAGTCCATTTGAGGTACTGAACCGCTTAATAGTGCCTGATGTTTCTGTAATAGACAAAACTCCGTTATTGGTAGCCACCCATAAGATTCCCTCCCGGCTATCAAGGGCATTAATAGTATTTTCCAGAGAATTCTGGGCAAGATAAAAACGGGAGATGCTGCCGTTTTGAATATTCATCCTGAAGAGTCCGCTATTACCCGTACCAATCCACAATGTACTCCCGCTTTTATGGAGGGCGGTTATCCTGTCATCTGGTAGACCATTGGCAGATGTAAATTCTCGTTTGGATCCGGCAATCCCAGTTTTAATCCTTACCAATTTTCCGGTACCGGCCATCCAGTATCCCTCCTCATCTGTCATTACGGAATACAGGGTATTCCCCATACGGTCGGAATACCCATGGAATGTCAGGGCTTCATTAAACAAACCAGCTAGTCCCTTCCCATAGGTTGACATCCAGATATTACCTTCAAGGTCCTGAAAAACCTCCCGGATATACCGAATCCCAAGTCCATTGTCCTCTCCGAAATTTACCAGTTCCTCAATCTCCATGTTTATCCGGTTAACGGATATCTTGTAGGCTCCCTCACCCTGCGTGCTTAACCACAGGGATCCATCTCTATCGATAAGGATTGATACTATGCTGGTACGTTTTAATATTTCTTCCGATCCCAATTTGACCACATCTGAAGTCCCCGGACTACCGGCATTCAGTTTCAAGGAATACAATCCCTCATCCCGGGCTCCTATCCACCAGAGATCACCGGTTTCATCATAAACTATGCTTGTGATCTGTGCATACGGAAGTTTATTGATTTTTTCTATATATGATATAGTATCTGCTTTGGTAAAATCGTAATTATATGCATGCAAGCCATCAAATGCACCAACCAGAAGTAATCCATCACCGTTGAACGCTATTGAGGATAAAAGTTTTCGGTTAAATGGTTCCTTTATAACGATTGGCTCCAGGTTGCTGTTAATAATTATCAGTCCCTGGTTCTGAGTAGCAAACACTATTCTTCCATCCGAATCTTCTGCTATTCCATTAATGGTGCTTGTTATCTTTGCTCCCGGATCAATAACCTGAAATTCCTTGCCATTATAAAAGGAAATACTGCCGTCATTATGTCCAAACCAAAGATTACCCTTTGAATCCTTAAAGCTTTTCTTTACAAATGCTTGAGGAAGGGAGTCGGCCCCAAAATCACCAAAAAATTCAAAACCATCGTATTTACACAAGCCCTCTCCAGTTCCCATCCACAGATAGCCATTCGCATCCTGAATAACTGTATACACGAATGGATGGCAAAGACCGTCTTCAATCCCGTATTGCTGGAATTTATATATTTGCCCCTGAATAGAAGATACAGGTATCAGGGCAAGAAAAATGGATATTAGGAGGAAAGCTCTGATTTGCTTCATTTGGTTCAGTGGTTATACCACTATTTATTTTGCTTTACACCAATGCTATATTTATACTTGGGTACCCCTCCAATCGGCAGAACGAAGAATTGTAAAAATTCGTCATACTGATTCCTTACATTGATTACTACATTGTTATTCCTCACCAGGGGATTATGTTTTCTTTTATGAAGCTGAAGGTCAAGCGATGTGTTTTTCTCCCCTTCCAGGATTTGAAATTCATCTTCCACCCATTCATTATCGCCTGAAACTTTAGTTATTTGACTCTGCCTTGCCACAGACACTACACGGATTATACCATCATTATCCCAATCCCAGTTCATCTGCTTAACAGATACAGTCTTGTCATCCACAAAAGGATAAATATGAGATATTTCATTAGGATTATTATGCATTCGGAAGGAGTACTCGTAGGCAAATGCGTTTCCTCCTTCGATATCCCGGTTTATTTCTGCATCTGTAGTTAGGTAAAATCGGTACATATTCCCATCATTCCCTTCAACTCCCTCAACAATGATCTTGAAAATATAACCCTGCCAGTATTCATGCCATTCACCTTCAGTAGGATTATATGGTCCGAATGTATACCAGTTGTTATCGTACTCAGGATCCACTGCGAAGGCTTTGAAATCCATCAGGTTACCACTCTTATAATCTCCTACAGGATCAATACCCTTTGCATCATCCGGTTCATGACAATCCTCTCCCCCAAATATTTCGTAGGTAGTCCGTGTATCAAATACACCGTTTACCTCATCATGTTCGCCTCCACAATCAGGGTCCCATACCTTTATATAAAAAGGATCAGTATATTCCTTCGGAACCAAGAAAAAAAATGTTTGGCTGAAATCATCATCCCCCCAATGTAGTTCCGCTTCATTTCCAAATGTCATCAGGTAAGGAATGTTCTCATCATAGGCTGGAACAGGCTGAGCCATTATGCTCAATCTGCAGGTAATCAGTATCATTGCTATTATTAAACTCCTGATCATATGGATTCTGAAAATAATTAAAATTCACCAGAGTACCATATTGGGTATCTCTGTACTCAAGTTATGCAAATACCGTGCAAAAATATTTGCCCGGTAATATACTTATTAATAAGACAATTCGAAATTGCCATACTGTTGATAAGTATGGCTCATACCTTATTGTTGCTGTGCTACCTGCCCATTACGTTTAGGTAAAACAACCACCCGCTTAAACCCGCAGGTCTTCTGAACCTGCTCAGGTTGATCTGCATCCTTCACAACTCCCAGTTTTATCGTATAAGTGCCGGGAGTATAATAGCGGTGCACAACACTTGTATCAGAAACCCAGCTTTTATCCCCCATATCCCAGATGTATCGGTCTATTGTAAAATCCTTAATATACGTCTCAGTGCCTCTGAATTGAACGGGCTCATTAACAAAAATAGTATCCGGAGAGCTGATATATACCTGTTCCATATTCTCAATCTCCAGATCATAAGTAGCCTGGTTAAACAGGACCTCTCCCGAAAGCATATCAATGACATTCAGGGCAATCTGGTACTGCCCCTCCCCCTGAAAACAATAATCTACTTCATCCTGCATGAATTCATTGCCCTCAACCACCCATTCATATCGATACTGAGTGGTATCGAGAGGGGCAGCTCCAGCCTCATAGAATGTAAAACAATAACTGTTCTTCTCAACGATCTTGCATTCTTCATACAAGGCCTCGGGGATATCAAGGCTGAACTCGTAGATTTTGGGGATTCTGCGGGACTGACGATCCGAATGAATATATCCTTTGGTGAAGGTTGTATCAGTGACATAGAACCATGCATCCAGGCGTTTTGAATTAATTGGGGGGTTCAGGTGTACAGGGGACTGCCATTCATCGTCAACCCGAACCGAATAGTATAAATCAAAATCCCCCAGGTTGGGTTTATGTCCCCTTGAAGAAAAGTAAAGCCTCCCGTTTGGATAGTAAATAGGGTAAATCTCGTGTCTATCAGAATTTACAGCGGAGCCAAGGTTTTCCGGTTCTGACCAGGCATTACCCCTTAGATGGCATACATATAGATCGAATTGCCCCTCGCCCCCACGTCTGTCTGATGAAAAAAACAGCATCTTTCCATCCTCACTCAGGTAGGGATGTATGTAATTATACGATGGATCGCAATGTTCAAAAAGTTGCAGGTCGGTCCACTGCGTCCCATCCCAGCTTCCCGTGTAAATCCCTAACTTGGCTTTATCTTTTCCAGTCGTTTCATTGATCCTGGTATACCAGATCTCGTCACCTTCCTTGTTAAACACAGCCGGACCATGATGATCTTTTCTGCCATATAATTCATTGGCAAATAATTCAGGATCCGACCACTTTCCATCTCCAAGTTCATTAACACTTACGATATTCATCGCATTATTTCCGGTAATATCCTTGGTTGATTTTGCTCCCTCTACACGCATATCTGCCCGAAATACGATCTTCCCATCATAAATCACCGGGGCTGATTCTTTGTATGCCCTGGATGAAAAAGGAGCTCTTTCCACCTTGTAAGGAACTTCCTGGCAGTCGACTGATAAACCACCAAGCATCAGCATGAGAACAATTAGTTTATATGTCAGTTTCCATCCTTGCATTCCTACCAGAAATATACATCATGAACCTTTCGTACATTATAAGTATTATCAAACCGGATCATTATTTCATGTGATCCCAATGGTGCATAATCCTTCACCAAACCTAAAGGATACTCCCATGCATATCCAATCCTCAGGTAACTAACGACCTGGAATTCTAATAAAACTATAAATCCCTGTTGTTTATACCCTAGTCCAGCCCAAACTCTATCCTGTGCCGTGATAAAATTAAGGTTCAGATTGTATGATAAGGGGGCACCGATACTATAAATCAGCATGGTAGAGGGCTTGATTTTGAAATTATCTGAAATCCTGAAAAGATACCCCCCCAGCAGGGTATAATTATAGTTTTTGGGATTGGCATCAAAACTCTCAGAACCCAAAGGTGGGAAAAAGAAATCCGGTATTGACAATCCCAGGTTATAATTATGGCTGTACCAGTATATTCCAACTCCAAAATTCGGGTACATCCGGCTGTAATCGAATTGTTTTACCGGATCCGGTTGGTCTCTGAAGGTAGCTTTATTCAGGTCCCGGTTATAGGAAGTTAATCCTGCCCGCAGCCCAAAACTCAGGTTTCCAACTCCGGTTTTGATCTGGTATGAATAATGTCCGTAAAAAACAAAATTATTATTGACGCCGAATGTATTGTTCCTGATTACAAACCCGACGGCATTTTTGGGACTTAAAGGATAATCAAAACTTGCGGTCTGCATCCAACCTGCAGCAGTAGTTTTTCCCAGACTTGCACCAGGCATATCCAGCCAGTTTGCTCCCAGCATCATATTGGCCGACATGGACTCCTTTGTGCCGGAATATGCTGGATTAACAAGCAGGGGATTCAGCATATACATATTGACCGGGGTATAATTCTTGGTGTTCTGTGAGGTGACAGTTCCCCAGAACAATACAAATGCAAATCCTATGGTGATTAATTTCCTCATTGATTCGGATCGGCCCTCACCAGTTCAAGATAGTTTTTATATTGATATTTCTGTCCGGCATGCTCCACTTCAACTATATAGAAATAGGTTCCATCTTCAGCCTCATTACCATTTTCCATTCTTCCATCCCAGACCACATTCTTTTCACCAGTCTCATTTTCAAGAAGATTATTTTCGGTTACTGATTTGACAAGTCTTCCATGTCGGGAAAAAATCTGGACAGTAAACTTCTCTGCATATTCCAGTCCGTCGAGTATCAGGAATTCATTAAATGCATCACCATTGGGGGAGAATGCGGAATAAGTAACCAGATCATATCTTTTGATGGTCACATCGATAGTTGTATCGGGGCATTCTTTATTGCCAACGGTCCAGTGGAGCTCCCTGATAACCGGATCCCTTAGGTTATCCGTACCACCAAGATCAACAATGGCATTTGGATTATTAATATCATCGGTTGGGACCGTGCCTCCCGGTTCACCCCATCCTACATCAGAGGTCCAGGTCCAGGTCCCTGTCCCATATGGAACAGCCATTGCCCACATAGGCATGTACTGCCTGAAATAAACCGTAGAATCTTTATCCTTCGGATCTATCATATTGGTAAGAGGCTTCCTGTATTGCTCCACAACTACTGAAACATTATACTCGGGACATACCCCGTTTTTCTGGGTCCAGGTAAGAGTATTGAAAACAAAATCTACAGCATATCCAGAGGTGTCAAGAGTAAAAGTTGTAGACGGACTATTTACTGAGGAGAAATCATAATCAGGACTAACAGGTCCCCATTTATTTATGGTGGTTCCTAATCCAGGAATTACAGAAATGGCTGCTTCATCCCCACAAACCTTAAAAGTATCCTGTAAAATGGAAGGCATTGAATCCCTGTGCACCCATGCCTCTCTTTCTCCGCTCAAATCTGTTACCCAGCAGCCGTTCCCATCATAGATGGTATCCAGACTAATGAAGTACTGGGTTGCATCTACCGTACCTCTAGAAACAATGAAAACGCCACTTGTTTCCAGATCGAAATAGATTCCTTTTTCTCCCTGCCCATCATCATAATGAAGAGTATAAGGCCCAATACCTCCTGTAAAGACCACCGGTACATTAATATCATACATTCCTCCACCCCCAATGCAGGCCGAAGCAGGAGCCGTAGCTGTTATACCTCCTATGGGTCTGGGTTGCACAACAAAAGTCAGGGAATCTGAGGTATTATCACATTCACCTGATTCAACAAATCTTCGGTAAGTAAATTCTGACCCAGGTGTATTAAGTACCTCAGTGAGATAATCATTCTGATTATTTGAGAGATCTTCTACAGCTGCGGTCTCCCATAATCCTGATTGTGAATTATATCTTTCCCATAAATACCCAAAATCTGCCGGACTGCCTGTTCCTCCGGTCAATCCATTATTCTCGTTCCTGCCCCTGATTAACTTTGACAAGTTAACACAAGCCTCCGGTTTTGGAAGGCTGTCTGTCCAGATTTCATTTAATCCTATATTGGCATGAGCATTCACAACAGATATTGCTAGAGTATCCACACAGGCACCTGAGAATACCACCCTTCTAAACCAGGTGGAATCATTCAGCTGTTTGGGTGGAAGATCCCTTGTCGTTTCAGTAT
>JAUUZM010000226.1 GCA_030589965.1 Bacteroides sp. | reverse complement strand
TCTGGCCCCCGGTGTGGCAAAGCATAAACTATGCAAATACTGTTCTGGACAATGTCCCTGATATGGATATTGATGTCCAGGTTAAAAACAGGGTGCTTGGTGAAGCTCATGCCATAAGGGCGATGGTATATTTTTATTTGGTTAATTGGTTTGGCGGCATGCCTGAGGTAACCACTGCAAAAGAAATCCCTAAAGAGATCCCGCGCCAAAGTGTTGAAAGCAACTACAAATTGATAGAAGATGATCTGAAAGCCGCTATCGAACTACTTCCAGTTAAATCTCAACTTATATCCATGGGAGAAAAAGATTATGGAAGAGTATCAAAACATGCTGCTTTGTCTCTGCTGGCCAGAGTCTACCTGCAGCTGGGGAGATGGCAAGAATGTGCCGATGCAACGCTGGAGGTTATCAGTTCGGGAGAGTACTCCCTTGAGCCTGTATATATTAATATCTTCACCCTTGAAAACGAGGGTTTCCGCAACAGGGAAGTTATCTGGGTCCTCCCATTTGTTGCCGGGACAAGCCCCCTTGTTCCCGGTTGTCCGTTGCAACCATACATATGGAAGGCCTCTGAAATTCCAGATTATTCCAATTACTATGACTGGGACGGAGACATCAGGGTCACCCTCAGTTTCTACAACTCATTCGAGAGCGGGGATAAACGCAGGGAAGGGCTGTTCAGTTCCACTGATGAAATAGCAGATCCCATTATGTTGATTAAATATCCGGCCGATCCGGCAACGGATGGAAGATATTCTGGTACGGATTTTCCGGTGGTTCGCTATGCCGATATACTGCTTATGCGGGCAGAGGCTCTAGCACAGTTGGGTGACCTTGCCGGTGCAGTACAAGAGATCAATAAAGTAAGAGCCCGTGCGGGATTGCAGAGTCTTGATCCGGATAACTATACCTCTGCCTCCCTCCTGATGCACATTCTAAACGAACGGAGATGGGAATTTTATTTCGAAGGACATGCCAAGCGGGATATGATCAGGTTGGACTATGACAGAATGATTGCATATATCAAATCACAATCCGATGATTGGGAGACTGTTACAGCCGAGCGCTACCTGTTGCTTCCCTTACCTTCAATTGCGCTGGCTGCAAACCCCGGGCTCACTCAAAATCCCGGTTTTTAATATTGTGATCAAAAATAACTGAAAATGAGAAAACTAAGTTGTATTTCAATCTTGCTTTTACTTTTAAGTCCGGTTATCCTATTGAATTCATGTGAGAAAAAAGAGGATTATTCCCATATCATTTACAAAAATTACCTGACCTGGGAAATCAACAGTGCAACCAGCTTATTGAAAAATGTGGTTGAAGGGAGCAAGGAGGGGGAGTACAAACCGGGTTCCAAACAGACCTACCAGGATGTTGTTGATTACGCAAAAGTGGTTGATGAAAATGCTTCCTCAACTCAGGAGGAGATAGATGTGACCTATGCCACATTATTGCAAGCCAATGAGGAATTCTTTGACCAGATGGTTCCCTTCAGGTCATCCTTTCAGGAATTAATCGATTATGCGGAGGTTACACTGGCCAGTACTGAGGAAGGTGACCAGGAAGGAAATGTTAACCCCGGCAATAAGGAAATTCTCCAGGACGCGATTGATGATGCAAAATATACCATTTCCAGGGTGGACCTGACACAAAGAATGCTTGATCAGGCCACAACAGATCTGTTAGATGCCATCCTGTTATTCAATAGTGAAATTAATGGCATGGCTAGCATCCAGGTGACTAACCCTGGTTTTGAAATGCCGGGTTATGAAACCACCAGTTTCGGAGAGGTTGATGGATGGAATGTTTTCGGTAAAGTCGAGGATTGGGCTCCCCTTGCTTCGATCTCCGGTCATGAAACGGCTCCGGATGGACAATTTGTTGCAAAAATCGGATCCTATACTCAGGGTATATATCAGAACATATTTGAATTGATTCAACCCAATGCTCAATACACGCTTACTGCCGAAGTATCTCTTTTGTCTAATGACCCGGACTGGGAGGGTAATAAATATCCAGCTATTCTTTTATCCAGGTTGATCGTCTTCGAACAAGAAGTAGGAGATTATAATTTTATTACCGTAATCAGTGATTCATATGACACCCTGGGAATAGATTCTGGAGGTTTTATGGAGCTGAATCACTCTGTGAGCATAGATGCAGTTTCAAATGTCATCGGCAAGAAAGTGGCAATTGATTTTGTCCAGAGGCATACATGGAACGCTGAGGAACCAATCTGGGCCGAAAGTTTTGTTGCAATCGATGATATCAGGCTGTACAGGCAACTTTAACAAATATCTGAATAAGAAATCAATTCTTTAAATAATCAAAAGATTCTATTATTAACTAAATGTATGAGTTATGAAAAAAAAAGTTACTTTCTTATTGGTGTTATTCTCCTTTCTGGCATTAGATGCCCAGGAAAATTTAATTCGTAATGGCGGATTTGAAAATGGCTTAACGGATTCTACAAAGATCGAGTATCTTGATGACTGGCACATGGATAAGGAAAATCCTGCCTCCGGCTGGTGGGGTGATCCAGGTTTGAGGTTCGCAGGCTTGACATCCGGGGACTCGGCAACCCTTTACCAGGTAATTGAAATTATTTCAGCAGATACGGTGTTATACGATCTTCAATTCAAGGCCCAAGATAGTTGGAATACAGGGAAAGTAGTTGTAATTGCAAGTACTTCAGATGCAGATACAGCAACCCGTGCAATTTACCAAACAGATACACTTGATTTTGCAGCTGGTGGAACGGAATTTGAATTACTGGAATTCCGGTTTGGATTCTCTGAAAACTCAGCTTATGTCGGAAAGCACCTGATCATTGAGTTTACTTCCACTCCTGCTGGAGAAGGTGATTCCTGGACACATTTCGATGATGTCGTAATGGTGGGACGGCTGCCGGGAGAAAATACTCCACCTGTCGCCAATGCGGGACCGGATCAGAAAGTTACGGGTGGCGAACTTGTTACATTGGACGGATCGGGAAGTTCGGACGCAGACGAAGATCCCCTAACCTACAAATGGGTGAGCCAATACCCGGGAATCACATTATCAGATCCGGGTGCGGAAAAACCAACATTCACGGCTCCTGATGTCGTCGAATTATCAACCTTTAATTTTTCGCTATTTGTAAATGATGGAACCGTCAATTCTGATACAGTTAAAACTTCTGTTACTGTAATCCCGGCTGGTGAACTGATTAGAAATGGAGATTTTTCATTAAGAGCGCCTGATTGGGCCACTACAAGTAATTTGAAGGACGTGTTTTACTGGAATATTGATAAACCAAGAGATGAGCTTGCTGGAGGCCTCTGGTCAGCAAATCATATAGACTTAACATCGAAAGATCCCAACTTTTACCAGGTTGTGGACGAAATAGGTACTGAAGCAGTTACTTATTCATTGACTATTTCAGCCAAAACTTCCTGGTATGCAAAATCTATCAATTCAATATTCAGCGTTTCAGATGCAGATTCTTCAGTAAGGACACAAATTTCCCTTCAGGAGAATATATTTGATATTGATCCGGCCAACGATATAACGTCAACAGATTGGATCACGTTCAAACATGTTGCGTCCATTCCCGAGAATTCCTCACATGATGGTATGAAGCTGATACTTGAGTTTGAAATTATTTCGTATGATTATGAAGATGAGATAGATAACGGATGGGTTCAGGTTAAGTTCGTTTCACTGGTTAAAGAGGTTACATCAGACATTGAGTCAAGCAACATAAAAAGTCTGAATATCTACCCAAATCCAGCAAGCCGGGTGTTGATCATTGAAAGTGATGCTCCCGTATCTAAGGTCAATGTTTATTCCCTTACAGGTTCGCTGGTGAAATCTGTTATCAGGCAGGATGTAAACCGAATTAACGTTAACGATCTGCATTCCGGATTGTATATTGTTACCCTGACTACAGAGAAAGGTGTTGTCAATAAAAAATTACACATCAAGTAAGATGTAAATAGGGTACTCTATAGCCCATACATGTCCGTTGCATGCGGAAAGGTATGGGCTATTTATTTTTTTAATGGGAACTTCTGGTTCATAGAATTCATCCTATTCAATAAAGTAACGGTTATCATGTACAGGATCTTTAATTCAATACTTTTTCTGCTGTTTACAATTTCAGGATGTTCTACTATAGACAATGAAATTTTTAAGCATGGAAAAACACTTTTTAATAATGAGTGGGAATTTACTATCGACTCTTTCGGCTTTACAGGGCCCGATCAGTTCATAAACGGAGATGGCATTGTTCAATGGGAGGGAGTTTCCCTGCCCCACACAGCAAAGATTGAGCCTCTTGTAGTAAATGACCAGTGGCAGGGTACCTGTTGGTACAGGAAAATATTTGCAACCCAGGATTCATGGGATGGCAAAAAATTGTTTCTCAGGTTTGAGGGTGCGATGAATGTTGCCGAATTATGGGTAAACGGGAACAAAAAGATCACCCATTTAGGAGGATATCTTCCTTTTGTTGCAGACATAACAGATGACATTAATCAGGAAGGAATTAATTCCATCTATGTTAGACTGGACAATAAGGATAATCCCATAACAGGACCAAAACCTCTTAAAGCGCTTGATTTCAATATGTATGGCGGATTGTACCGGGATGTTTTCCTGATTGTTAAAAATCCAATTCATATAAGCGATGAGCAGTATGTAAATATTGTTGCCGGGGGAGGTATATTCGTAACTTATCCCGAAGTAACCCGGAAACATGCAACCGTTTCAGTCAAAACTCATATTGTGAATTCCGATAAGGATCTCATTCAGTTAAAGGTGAGCCAATCTCTTGAGCGAAAAGGAAAACGTGTTGCCGGATCTTCAAAAATAGTAGCCATCGAAGCAGGGAAGGACGGGGAAATGTACCAGGAGCTGGAAGTCCGGAATCCTCTGTTATGGTCCCCCCAATCTCCAGATCTGTATGATCTAAAAACTATTGTAACCCATAAGGGAAGAATCATCGACAAGCAGATTACACGGATCGGTATACGTAGATTTGAGTTCAAAGAAAACAGTCTCTATATAAACGGAGTAAAGACATTTCTACGGGGCACCAACCGGCACCAGGAATACCCGTATATTGGGTATGCCCTGTCGAACAATGCTCAGTACCGGGATGCAGTGAAAATAAAGAAAGCCGGGTTCGACTTTGTGAGGCTTTCCCATTATCCCCAATCTCAAGCGTTCCTGGATGCATGTGATGAACTGGGTATTATAATCCTTGATGCGATACTGGGCTGGCAATATTACCGTGAAGAAGAACAATTTAAACAGCACGTCATGCAAACATGCCGGGATATGATTAGGCGTGACCGTAACCATTCCAGTGTACTGGCATGGGAGGTTTCACTGAACGAATCCTGGATGCCGGAAGCTTTCATAGATTCTTTGAATAAAATTGCCCATGAAGAATATCCCGGTGGTGATTGCCATACCGCGGGATGGCAGACATATGGATACGACCTCCACCTCCAGGCGAGGCAGCACAGGTTTAAAGATCCGGGTATTATTGCGGACAAACCATATATTGTGTCTGAATATGGAGATTGGGAATATTATGCCATGAATGCGGGATTGAACCAGGATGCCTGGGACGATCTGCTGCCTGAAGAACGTTCCAGCCGGCAAGCGCTGGGAAGCGGTGAAAAAAGACTTCTTCAACAGGCCCTGAATATCCAGGAGGCACATAACGACAATTTCACAACTCCGGCAGTGGCTGATGGTTAC
>JAUUZM010000126.1 GCA_030589965.1 Bacteroides sp. | reverse complement strand
GGGATTGGGACACGGGCATCAGGATCTGGAAAAAATATATGACCCGACTCTAGTATTAGAACGAAGCGATAGTTCTGTAACTGCCGGGGCTAAACTTTTCATGTACAACCAAATAAGCACTGACAACCTGGAGAGCTTCCATTTTCATGGCGATACAAAGGATTATCCTATCACCTCGATTATTTTCGTGCCAAACAGCCTGAAATCATCGACCTTGATACGGGGCCGGGTAGTATCTGGCGAAATAGATAATCAAATTATTGTTCCATCACTCGTAGTTAACAAGCTTCTGCAAGGTATTTTCAGAATAAAACAAATATTCAACTCGGTTTTTGTAATAGTAGGGCTGGCTGTATTGCTCATATTCGGATTGGTAATTGCATTGTCACTGAGGCTAAGGAAAGACGAACTCTACACCATGTTTACTATCGGATCAGGCAAAAGAAAAATAGCCCAAATAATAGGCATGGAATTGATTTTACTTATTCTTACCAGTGCCTTCATTTCGGGAATATTATATTACATCACCGGATTCTTTATAAACGAATTTATTAACGCCTTCGTAATTTAATATTCTATGAAACAGACATTTTTTTTACTGTTGCTTCTATTTGTACTGAATTCCTGCGGGAATAATCAAAAGGGGGATAGTTCTGAGGAGAATGTAAGCTCAAAAACGATTGCTGTTTCAAATTACCCATTGTATTTCTTTACTCAGAGGATTGCCGGAGCAGGATTTGATGTTCTGTATCCTGTTCCAAAGGATGTTGATCCGGCATTTTTTAAACCCAGCGCTGAAATTGTATCCATATATCAATCAGCGGAAATTATTTTTATTAACGGAGCTGGCTATGAAAGTTGGATGGATAACGTTTCGCTTTCTCAAAGAAAAGTTGTGAATACTTCTGTTAAGGCCATTGAGAAATACATACGAGAAAAAAGCCATAGTCACAGCCATGGTCCGGACGGGGAACATGTGCATGCGGAAACCGCCTTTACAACATGGCTGGATCAATCCATAGCTCTTGCGCAGGCAAGGGAGATCTATGAAACGCTTATGAAAATCTACCCTGAAAGTAAACAGGATTTTGATAACAACTATGATAAGCTGGAATCAGAAATAAATGAGCTTGACAATCAATTGGATAATATATTTAATCCCTACAAAGGAACTACGCTATATGCATCCCATCCTGTTTACCAATATCTTGCCAAAAGGTATGGAATCAGCATAAAATCTGAGCACTGGGAACCTGGACAGAAAGTTGAGTCAGATATAGTAAAAACCTTCCTTGAATCTTTCAGTATAAATGATACAAAAATTATGCTCTGGGAAGGTGAACCTCATCCGGAAACCAGAAAGTTGCTTGAAAATGCAGGTGTAAAAGTTGTTTTATTTATCCCTTGCGGGAACAAACCACCACAGGGCGATTATTTATCTGTAATGAAAGCGAATATTGAAAATCTTGCTTCTGTGGAAAACAATGTTAATCCCCTCTCTGCCCCATTATGAGGTAGCGAAACAGAGAGTTAAACTCTGGACTTCCTGATTATCTTTTCAGCCACATTTTACGACTTTGTTCAAAAGAACCAGCCTTAAGTTTGTATATGTACATTCCACTTGTCAAACCACTGGCATCAAATGGGAGTGAATATTCTCCGGCATTTTGGTTTTGACTAAGCAATGTTTTTATTTCCCTTCCCATAACATCATATATTGATAGTATTACCTTACTGTTTACTGTTAAATGATAATTGATCACCGTAGTATGGCTAAATGGGTTTGGGAAGTTTTGGGCAAGAGGAGAAGTGATGGAGTGATTATTGGTAGAGACCGGTATTGGGTTTGCAGGATTCCCGTTAAAGAATATTGATCTGTCATCAACATATGAGTCCAGGGTGAGTTGCGATGATGCCAGGTCTACCCATGGAATCCCACCCACCATTACATTTTCAAAATAAATATTTGAAATGTAACCGGCACGGTTTCCCTCTACATGTTGTCCATATAATCCCCCGGGTGTTCCCGGATCCTGAATGATTACATTTCTAATGGTCACGTCTTTGATAGAACCCCCTTCATTAAGCTGAAGATTAATGGGGTTCCCTAAATTGCCATTCTCCTGGATAATTTCATCTACGGTAATATTTTCTACCAGGATATTATGCCAGTCGCCTTGCCCGTAGTTATGCTTGAAGTCTATACCATCCCTGGTAGAAATGGCATCTATGTTTCTGAATACGACCGTATGCATTTCTTCCTCCCCCTGCATCCCGAAGGTAACTCCGCGGGTAAGTGTATATATGACAGAATTTTCAAAAGTAAGATGATGGCAGTCATAGCCTTCTGGGGCCTTTGCGCTCAATCCGTCATCACCACCGTAATAGAAACAGTTTTTTACCAGGCCGTTTGTGCATCCCCAGAAGTTGAATCCACCGCTGTTTTTCAGGTGCAGGTAATTAATGGTAATTGAATTGCTTATACTGACATTGTCACAACCCTTAAAAGGGGCGGATTGGGAACTGGATTCCCGAATGAGAAGGCCGTCGATAAACACATTCTGGCTTGATTCGGTGGTTATGCCCCTTATTTTCATGGTTGATTCTTTTATACTATGAATTGGTTCCCCTCCATTGAGGCTCTTATGTACCTCCGTACCCCGAGGATCTATTGTGCCTCTCCCGCTAATGTTTATGTTGCTTGAATTATCTATGTATATGAAGTGATCAATTACTTTGTCCCCTGGTTTTAATGCCGGACTCCATTTATTAAAGTCGGTTCCCTTTCCTGTTCCTCTTAAAACCGCGCCGGCAGCCAAATAAATATTCAAACCATTTACGTTGGCAATTTCCAACTGTTTCATCATGTAAACACCTTTTGGAAAATAGAGGATTTTGTTCGATAGATCGGCCTGATTTATAGCCAGAGATATTTTATCTGTTTCATCTGTTGCACCTGTATTGTCAATACCTGAATCCATGATATTTACGACGGAATCGCTTCCTGGGTCTGGCATGTCTGTTTCCAGGGGCAGGGCAAGAAGAAAAAGAATTTCCTTTTCATTTATGTTATAATCCAGAAATTCCGGTTTGGAAAGCGTATGCTGCAGTGTTTGACCTTCTATATCGGGCTGTATGTCCTGCCGCAGGGGCCTTATTTTATGCTGGATGATGTCTTCATTGGCAATTACTTTAATGCTTACGGAACCTTCGAAGGCAACCCAGGCATAGTGACATTGAATTTCATTATAAATTATGAATTCGCTTACAGGAATTTCCACAGAATCAATTACTACACGAAAATCTGAACTAAGCGGGTAGATCTCTGGTAACTCAGCAACCTGAATTGTCGCTCCAAAAACCGAATTAAAATTAATTAAGAGCGTTAAAACTATTATTTTTCCTACAAGAGGAATCCCTCGTTTGTTCTTCATAAAAGGTATTTACTTTTTATTTTGATATGCCGGGTTGTATTCACCTTCCTTATTAAAGCCGCCAAGATCATCCCGCATGGATCCATATATGGGGTAGCTCTCAAAAATATCGCCGTTGTCATGCATTCTTGGATCATTAAGACTGATTAATTTTTCATCTAAACGATTTCGCAGATCTGATTTAATGCCCTTGTGGTCAGCGTCATCAGCAAGATTATTCAGACAGAATGGATCAATAATGATATTATATAGCTCTTCGGAGGGACGTTTCCCATAGGTAATCTCAAATAATTTTTCCCCTTCTGTGGTCTCAGGGTACCTTTTCTTTGCACTCCATACAATGCTGGAATCGCCCATTGGCCATCTGTCCGGTTTGAAATTTCTGATATAAAGGTATTCATAACTCCTGATCGAGCGCATGGGATATCCAAGGTTATCGTATCTCTGGTGGCTGTGGCGCTCCATACAGGCAAATACTTCCTGTCTTTCCGGGTCTATTATTCCCTCTTCGTTTGAAAGAAGCAGATCCTTAAAGCTTTTTCCGGACATCCCTTCCGGGGGATCAAGTCCGGCTACTTCAAGAAACATGGGTGCCAGGTCCACAAAACTGACAAGGTCTTCAATTACCCTGCCTTTTTTGACCTTCCCCGGCCAGTTAACTACCATGGGCATATGAGTTCCGTATTCATAAAGATTTATTTTTGCCCGCTGGAAAGGCATCCCATTATCGGAGGTAACTACAATCAGAGTATTCTCCCTTTCTCCGGATTTCTCAAGATCTTCCAGGATAATACCGAGCTGAGTGTCGAAAAATTCAATTTCAATGTAATAATCCAGCAGATCGCTGCGCGACTCAGGTGTGTCAGGAATAAACCCGGCAACCACTACATCATCCGGATCTTTGCCTGCCCTGATGCCCGATCCTGACTCCCGGGGCCCGTGTGGTTCCCTGGAACCTATCCACATGCAAAATGGCTTGTCTTTATCCCTGATTTTCAGGAACTCCCTGAAATTTGAGGCGCAGTCTATTTCATGAATACCTGTATAGGGAACAGAGTCGAATAGAATATCATTAAATTCGGGTCCCGCAGGATTATGTTCCCATCCCGTAATTTCATAATTTCCCGGTCCCCATCCCTTACCCGTGACCCCTATTTCGTAACCATTGGCCTGAAGAATATCCGGGTAAACCTGTAATTTTCTCGGGAAATTGCTGAAGTGTGTGCCTGCTTCCTCCAATTCCCAGGGGAACCGTCCGGTAACAATGGATGCTCGGCTGGGTGCACAACCAGCAGAAGCAGCGAAAGCATTCGAAAACACTGCACCTTCCCGGGCAAGCTTGTCCAGTACAGGTGTGTTTATCGCTTCGCATCCATAGATTCCCACATCCATCCAAGACTGGTCGTCAGACATGATAAACAGGATATTCGGGCGATTGTTCTCAGATATCTTGTTACAGGAAATAATTGTTGCAGAAATGAGGAGGAAAAGAGCTAGCCTCATCCTCCTCAAGTTGATTCTTTTCATAGTATGAAGAATTCAGTAAAGATGGCTCCGGGCTATTCAAATATCCAGCTCCCGGAGCCTATCATTGGATACTATTTTTTAATTAAATAGGTAGCATTGTGTACTCCGTACCCTGTCTTATGAACAATCAGGTAAGCTCCGGACTCAAGACCCTCCAGGCTAATTTCGACCTTGTAGATTCCTGCCTCAAGATTTGTTTTTTCCACACTTTGAAGCAAACGGCCATTGAGATCATAGATCATTATTTGTGATTCTCCCGGTTCTGACATGGAATACTGCATTGTAGTTGTTGTGCCTGCAGGATTCGGATACACAGCAAATGCACCTTTGAAAGAATTCCTTTTCACCCCTTCAACACTAACTGGAAAGGCGCCTGCTTCCCAAATTGCTTTCTGCTCAGGGAACCAATTCAGATCACCCAGGGGGAATCTTCTGTCGGCGGCCGTATATGAGAGGGAAGATGTTGGATAACTTGCGTCAATAAACTGTATCCCAATAATGGTGTCAAAAGCAAATATCGCAGGTTTGTTCTCGGCATCTGCCGGATCATCAGTTGGATAAATGAGGTCCTGAAGTCCCTCGAGCATTGGGGGCACTTTGGTGAATTCCACCTGCTCTTCAAAGAAAGCGTCAGCCGGATCTCCCTGTAATATGGGAATAATGTTGTTAGCGATTTCGCCGGGCTTCCTGACAACACTGCGGGTGTTATAAAAATTAAGTATCGCATCATCATAAAAGAAGTTATTATTCCTGACGGTAACTTTTCCCTCAAGACTGTGTGCCAGAGAATATGAGGTATCCAGCATTACAAAGCTGGTTTGATCAATAGTATCCTCATACTCGATATTCCAGGCGTCGCTGGATCCAAAATAATCAGGGTTCTGTGCGATATTATTGGTTATGAAAGCTTCACCAACGGTTCCCATAGAAATAGGGGCTGCAACTCTACTATACCAGTTTACGCCGGTATTATGATCGAAATTAAAATATTTGACATGATTACCATGGGTTCTTAGTATATGATAACCAATATCATACATAGTGCAATTCTGGACCACAACGGTGTCGGTTTCCAGGCTCCTACAATCTACAACATCCCCGAATCCTCTCACATCGGGAACAGATCCCATGTTTCCAATTCTGCAATTACGGAGGTATACTTTCGTATTCAATCCGGTAATATATACAGTAGCACGTTTGGATCTTTCAAGATAACATCCATCGAAAACAACTCTTGAATTGTTTTTCTTAATTCCATTCTTGTTGGAATCATAGTCCGTACCGGATGGCACTCCCTTCATTGAATTAATATGAATATTCATAAAGGTGGCATCATCCTGCAGATCGAGCATATTATTCCAGCCTCCCGCACTATTTTGTTTCAGGAGAATTACGGGTTTGGCGCCATCAGGATCTTCTGCATACAGGCGCAGGTGAAATCCGGAATTGGTTATGGGACGGGTAGCAAAATACACTCCACCATTGGAAAGCAGGAATACTACATTTGAATCTTTTCCTTCTGTTCCGCGCTGGGCAAGGATGGCTTCGATCGAATCCGTTAGAATGGATGCAACAACACCTCCGGTAAAATCGGTCGCTGCAATCTTTATCTCATCCTGAGAACTGGCAAGAGATGCTGATAATAAAAAACCAATTGCCAATGCAATTGAGATCTGGTAAAGTTTTTTCATGGTTATTAATTTTTAGTTTAGTTTACAAATCGAATATCACACCCAGGAAAACGTTCATTCCCCATTGTTGCTCGCTTGTTTTATAGTATAATTTATAATTGTAATTAATATCTTTTCTCAGGTTAAACAGGTTATTAAGGTTTAGGTATGCAGAAAAGCGCTTTCCAAACTTTTGTTTCAGGGAGGCGTCCAGCTGATAGGTGTCCAGAATATACTTGTCAAAACCAGTATTGGAAACAGATGAAATTCTCAAGCCCTGGTATATAAAGGATATCCTTGAAGAAAAGCCTTTGATGTCATATCCCAGCGAAGCATTAAAGATATGTGGGGTCTGGTCGGGCATTGTGATCGTTCGGTAGGTTTCCTCCACTACGGTTTGAGTGATAGGTTGAAATGTTATTGGATGAATGCCGATAACTTCCTGGAATTTTATAGCACTTTGTACAGTCATCTCTGAAAATAGCCTGGCATAGTTGAGAGATAATACCAGTCCGTTCACGGGATATGGAAGAAAATTAAAGTTCGATTGCAACTCAACCTCCACTCCCCAAACCTTTGAGTCCGCATTCTCGAACCGAGAAAGTGTATAATTTGTGTAATCCGGATAATCATAAACTTCGGCTATGGAATCATTGTATAGCATGAAATGATTCCGCCGGTAAAAATTACTCTTGATTTCCTTATAAAAAGCGCCCATGGAAAACAGGCCGAATCTTCCATCATAAACAGCGAGATTCAGGTCATAATTACTAGAAACTGCCTGTTTCAGGCTGGGATTCCCGCTGCTTATTGTTTGGGTATTTGAATTTATATCGCCATAAGGCCTGATGTAGCTGTATCTTGGTCTTGAAACAGTTTTATTAAAAGCAAACCTGACATCCATCCATGGCAAAGGCTCGTACTTAACATGCAAATGAGGCAGGAATTCAGGAAAATTATTGGATGAACTTTTCTCGTCCGAAGTAAAACTATCCCACACACCATCAACAACATAGGATTGATATTTTCCTTCCATCACCTCATATCTCAAACCTGGAATCAGGGTTAATTTCCGGCCAATGTTTAATCTGAACATGACGTATCCGGCCATGACAATTTCCTCAGCATAATAGGTGTCCGGCAATCCTTTTGTAGAATCAGAATCAAAATTTTCACGGTCAGAATCGTATGCCAGCCTTAGACGTTCTTCATTGGCAGGAAAGTAAAAATTTGACTGTCCCCCAAGAAAATCAGATTCACTTTGAAGAGTGTCGATAAAATTAATCATTGAAACTCCCCCGGGGCTGGTTAACAAGAGTGAATCGGGATAATTATCGATAAACCTGTCAACACGATAACCACTACCTCTATAAATGGGAGATCTCCAGACATCTTCGACGCTTTCATGTGTGGATTTCTGAAACTTGACTCCTGCCTTGAACCAGCCACCCACTTTAGCAGTAAAATTGACAGGAACTTCAATGTTTGCATATCCGGAGTAAATTCTTTCAGAAGTATTCCGGACATTATCAAGTGTACGCCCTTCCATTCTGGTCTCTCTGTAATTTGGGTTGGCTGCCGTATCCCAAATTG
>JAUUZM010000016.1 GCA_030589965.1 Bacteroides sp. | reverse complement strand
TTTATCATTTCCTCCAGAATGAAGAGGTAAAAATGATTGGAGCAGAAGCCGCAGGAAAGGGAGCAGATACCCCGGAAACAGCAGCGACTCTTACATGCGGAAGGCCTGGTATAATCCATGGATCCTTTACTATGCTGATGCAGGATGATGATGGGCAGATACAAGAACCTTATTCAATATCGGCCGGACTCGATTACCCTGGTATAGGTCCCATTCACTCTCATCTCCAATCCACCAAGCGGGTTAACTACCTCTCCGTAACCGATCAGGAAGCCCTGGATGCAGCACTCGAACTTACCAGGCTGGAGGGCATCATACCCGCCCTGGAAACCGCACATGCCCTGGCAGTTCTGGTTAAGCTGGATTGGAATCCAAACGATATTATTGTGGTTAATCTCTCCGGCCGGGGTGATAAGGATATGGAAACCTACGTAAAAGCATTTTCAGAATGAACAGAATCGATGAACTTTTCAAACGAAAATCCACAGGGATCCTCTCTGTATATATGACGGCGGGTTATCCCGATCTGGATGATACCCCCACAGTAATCCGGGAGCTTGCATCTGCGGGTGCTGACCTGATCGAAATTGGCATGCCATTTTCAGATCCGCTTGCTGACGGTCCATTACTCCAGGAATGCAACAGGAAAGCCCTGGATAATGGAATGAGCCTTGATCTCCTTTTTAAACAAATTGCTGATATCAGGAAAACTGTCAGCATCCCGCTGATACTTATGGGATACCTGAACCCGGTACTGAATTACGGATTTGAGGAATTTTGCTCCAGGGCAAGTGAAATTGGAATTGATGGAATGATACTCCCGGATCTTCCCTTAGATGAATTCGAAGAGGGATACAGGGCGATCTGTGAAAAATATGGTCTGCACATGATTTTCCTGATCACTCCCCAGACCAGCGTAGATAGAATTCATAAGATTGATGCACTCAGCAGAGGATTCATTTATATGGTATCGGCTGCTGCGACCACGGGAGCCAGGCAGGGATTCCAGCCAGAGCAAATAAGCTATTTCAAGCGGGTATCTGAAATGAACCTGTCGACCCCGTGCCTGATCGGATTCGGTATTTCAACTTCAGAGACCTTCAAGGAGGCCTGCAAATATGCCAACGGTGCTATTATTGGTTCTGCATTTATGAAAAGCCTCTCCGCCGAAGGCAGTATAGCTAAAAAAGTTTCATCATTTATAACTCAGATCCTTTAATATATGAGCTACCAAATACAATGGATGGATAATGATGTACTCATTAACTTTGTTGATGAGATGAGTTTTGCTGAGATATCAAGGGTTGATGATGTGATCTATGCAGATCCGAGATTTAGCAAAATGAACTATCAGCTCTGGGATTTCACTAAGGTGGATAAGTACAATCTTACCCTCGCCGAGACGAGCGTAATTGGAAAATTGGATAAAAGTACCTCTGTATGGAATGATGAGGTGAAAGTAGCTTTAGTATCAACAGACGTAAAATTCAGAGAGTTGATACCTGAGTACATGAAAATCATTGATGATACGAACTGGAGTGTGAAAGTTTTCATGAATGTCCCAGATGCAAAAAAATGGTGTACCGAATCGACTGAGTAGCAATTAAAAAAATCCCATCCTCACCGTTTATTGGAGAGAGTGGGATTCTTAGCACAAAGATTCACCAATCTTTCTACAGCTTCCTGGTTTTTACCACCTCCTGAGGTTTATCGTGCGGACCTCCTCACCAACCGTTACCGTTGCATCCGGATCGCATTCTCCATCACCATAATCAAGTATGGCATCAGGTCTGCCTTCGACTGAGATCAGAACGGTTCCCTGGGTTATGAAGCGGCATCCTCTTTCTTTCCAGAGGGGACTCGTAATCTCCCTGGTGTATACAACACCTTCACGGTTCGTACCGGTGGCAGTTCCTTCAATATACCAGATATCATCCCTGGTATCCCATTTTGAGTCTTCCCCCTCGACGAAGGTGCGGGTTTGATTCACCTGTTTTGTAATGGTATAATCATCTGCGGTGATAACCTTTGCGCGGTCAAGAACTATTGAGAAATAGATTTTTCCCTCGTATTCACCATCGGGATGCCTACCCTGGTTGGTTACCGTGCGGGTTCCTTCAATTTTATGATCATTTACATAGAAATCTTCCATGGTAACCACACGCATGGATCCTTCCTGCCACATCGCACCGGATACTGTAATAATGATTTTCCCTTTCCGGGTTCTTTGACCTACTGTACATCCCTCACCATAGTCGATGGTTACAACCCTGGGCCAGAAAGCTCCATCCGGCTGTTCAACTGTAATAACTTTACAGGTTTCAAAAACTTCCAGTCCGGATTTTAGCACAGGTATTTCATACCCAACCATATCCATGGTATTCATAACCGCATCCACCTCTGAGAAAACATCGTCAAAAGCCATGTCGAGAACGGCATCATCTTCTGCCGTTGCCACATCCATTGTTTCAATACTTTTGTTCTTTTCACAGGCGATCATAGTGATCATTGCAATAAGAACTATTGATAAAACTGATACTAGATTTTTTCTTTTCATGATTAATTTATTAAAGTGTTTCATCACTTACACACAGTAAATGAATTTTACCCTTACGCCGTAATTAAATTTCTGAAAATTTCTCATCTTTGCCCCCTCAGAATCCTCAAACAGCGATGGAAAAAACAAAAGCAGGAGTATATTTTGCCGTTTCAGGTGCGATGGCTATGTGGGCTATGACCTTCGTCTGGTTCAAAATCGTCAATGAAGTATATCCTCCCTTTACCATAGTCTTTCTCAGGCTATTAATTTCTTCCCTGGTTATGTTGGGCATTGCAGCTTTCACAAAGGTTCTGCAAAAATTGAAATCTGAGGATGTTCTGTATTTTTTACTGCTTGCATTTATCTATCCTACCATATATTTTATTGGTGAAGGTATTGGCCTTACCAGGATCGAGTCTTCCCTGGGTGCTGTAATCATTTCGCTCATTCCTCTGTTTGTTCCCATTGGTGCATACTTCTGGCTGAATGAGAGAGTGACCACGCTTAATATCATTGGTATTGTCGTTTCCTTTATCGGTGTATTAATCGTCATTTTTAATCCTGATTTTTCACTGAATGCCGACCCCACAGGAATCCTGCTCATGTTACTGGCTGTATTCTCGGCGGTGGGTTATACACTGATGGTCAAGAAACTTACAGAGCGTTACAATTCCTACAGCATTACTACCTACCAGAATATTTTTGGCACCTTAATGTTCTTGCCCATCTTTCTCATTTTCGAAGGGGGTGATTTCGCGGGCCTTCAACATACTGCAAAAGCAATTCTGAACCTTGGATACCTTGCTATTTTCGGATCCTCACTCGCATTTATCCTGTTTAATTATAGTATTAAAACTATAGGAGCAACCCGGACCGAGATTTTTTCTAACCTTATTCCCGTTCTTACAGCCATATTCGCATGGTTTATTCTGGGTGAAGAACTTGGTCCAAAAAAAATAATCGGGATTTCTGTCGTACTTGCAGGATTATTCCTTTCCCAGATGAAGTTCCGCTAAAAGAGCACTGACCATTTCGTTGCCCCATGAAAATCCCGCTACCCCGACCATGTAAGAAAAAGCTCTCGTAAATCAAGGGGTTTCGTTGTTTATACACCAAAGTCGGACCGCAGAAGTTGTCATATTCTCAATGCCTTGCTCTGATAAGTTCAATCTTTCAACATCCTATATTGCACTTAATAAGTAAAATAACACGATAAATTGCAAAATAACATATAGTATGTTATATTTGAATCATTAATGTTAACTATTAGATTATGAATCAGGTAATCGAATATTTGATGGATACCTTTGGTATTAGAGTATTGGTACAGAAGAATAACGTGACTTCATTAAACAATCTGCCCTTTCACCTGAAGAAGGGATATGAGATTGTTTTTGTCCTTCTGCAAGGACAGGAGCTTGTATTTGTTAAACCGACAATCTCTGATTATCCCTCTCCTGATCAATTGAAAAGGCAGATGGAGCAAATAGAAAAGATTATTCAGTTGCCTGGAGTATTTGTATTTGATAGGATCAACACCTATGCCAGGAAAAGAATGATTCAGAACAGAACTGCATTTATCATCGAAAACAGACAAGTGTACATTCCATATATTTTTTTGGATTTGGAAGAAAGTAAGGCTGAGAAGCAGGTGAGGGATTTTCTTTCTCCATCTAGCCAATGTGTATTAATCTATCATTTAATAGTCGGGTCATTGGAAGGAACTAATCTGACCGCAATTGCTAACCTATTGGGATACTCCTCTATGACCGTAACGAGGTCGGTAAAGGAGTTAGAAAAGTTTGCGCTTTGTAGGTTGACGCGTGCCAAGGATAAACGTATCATCTTTGATTTGGACAAAGAAAAACTGTGGTATCAGGCAAGGGATTATATGAAATCGCCTATACAAAAGAAATCATGGATCGATGATAAACCAGAGAATCCACAACTACTCCTTTCAGGAATATCTGCTTTAGCAGGATATTCGAATATTTCGGAAGATAGAAATATGTCCTACGCAACAAGTGTGAAAAAATCCAAACAGCTAAATCTGGAAATTGGAACATATGGTAATAGCCTGGAATATGGCAATTATTGTATTGAGTTTTGGAAGTATGATCCTCAACTTTTAGGCCAGTCTGAAATGGTGGATCCATTGTCTTTGTATCTTTCTTTATCTGACAACGACGATGAACGTGTCCAACAAGCTCTGGAACAAATGATAGATAGAATATGGTAGGAATTGATGTATTCTCCGAGCATTTCAAGGGATTTTATGAAAGCTATATTGTTATTGGTGGTGCTGCCTGTGAGGATCATTTTAGTGCAGAAGGGCTTGATTTCCGGGTTACCAAAGACATTGACCTGGTATTAGTTATTGAAGCTGTAAATAATGATTTTATAGCTAGATTTTGGGAGTTTATTGAATTGGGTGAATATAAATTGAAACAGGTAGGGGAGATTAAAAGGAAATACTATCGCTTTATTAACCCCCAGACTGAGAGATTTCCAATGCAGATAGAGTTGTTTTCAAGGAAACCTGATATAATCCTTGAAACTGAAGGCATGGAACTAACGCCAATTCCTACTGATGAGGAACTCTCCAGTCTTTCAGCAATCCTTATGGATGATGAATATTTTCAGTTCACGATTACAAACTCAAGGAAAGGAACTGCTTTCCATCGAGCAGATGATTTGGCACTTATTTGCTTGAAGGCAAAGGCCTTTTTGGATTTGTCTGAGAAGAAGGAAGCAGGGGAGAAGGTAGATGCCAAGGATGTAAAAAAACACAAAAATGATGTGTTCAGGTTGGCAGCAACTTTGAAAATGGAGGAAACGTTAGAGCTACCTGAAGGGATCAAAGAGGACTTAAGAAGATTTGTGAAATTGATGTATGAAACCTCACCAGATATAAAGTCCATATTGAAGATAATGGGGATTATTTCTGTCTCTGCAGAGGATTTATTGTATCAGATTGAGAAGGTCTTTAAGCTGGAGAATTAGACACCAAAATTAGACATCAAATTCGACACTAAAACAGGCTGTAATCCCTGTAAAATGGTTGAGATATTTTCGTATTGGCCCCCGTCCAGACCGCTTAAACGACATGAAACCCATAGATATACAAGGGATAAATTGTTTTTAGACACTAATGACCATCTCGCAATCCCGTATAAATCTCGCAAGCCAATGATCCTTCCTGAAAAATAAATTGTCGTTTTTATCGTTTAATATCTAAATTCCGTCCATGTTCAGGTTCAGCGTTTCTGCCTTGTTTCTCCTTCTCCTGATTATTGCCTCTCCCGTAATGGGACAATTGGGTGGAAATTCGACCTATGCTTTCCTGAATCTTACCCATTCTGCAAGGGTGGCCTCCCTTGGCGGGAAGGTGGTAAGCATTCCTGACGATGATCTGAATCTCTCTTTCCACAATCCTTCCAACCTGAATGAAGGAATGTCAAATCACCTGGTGATGAATTACGTGAACTATTTTTCGGATATCAATTTCGGATATGTTTCCTATGCCAGGCATTATGAAGGAGTAGGAAGTTTCGCCGCAGGATTGAATTATATAAATTATGGAAAATTTACAGGGGCTGACCAGGTCGGGAACATAACAGGTGAGTTCAGGGCTGCTGAATATTCCCTGAATCTTATATTTTCCAGAGCCATCGACAGCCTTTTCAGGATAGGCGTTAATGTTAAACCGGTTTATTCCATGTTGGAATCCTACCATTCGTTCGGATTGCTGACTGATATCGGGATTACCTATACGAATCGTGACAAGCTTTTTTCGGCCGGACTGGTACTAAGGAATGCAGGTTTTCAGATTAAGCCTTATCATGAGGCACACAGGGAACCCCTGCCCTTTGAGATTCTTCTCGGGTTCTCTCAGAAGCTCCGGCATGCCCCATTTCGTTTCTCGCTGGTGGCACACAATCTACAAAAACCTGATCTCAGCTATACCGATCCTGCAAAAAATACAGGTGAGTTTGACCCCATTACAGGAGATCCCCTCCCGGAAAACAAGTGGGAGAAATTTGCTGACAATTTTATGCGTCACATGATATTCGGGATTGAATTTATTCCCGTGGATAATTTTTATATCAGGGCCGGTTATAATTATCAAAGGAGACAGGAGTTGAAGATCTCAAACCGGACAGCCATGGTAGGGTTTTCATGGGGTTTTGGTGTCCGGATTTCAAAATTCCACCTCAGTTATGGCAGGGCCAGTTATCACCTGGCAGGTGCCTCCAACCACTTCTCAATCTCAACCGATATTTCCTCCTTCTCAGCCAATTAGATTTTCGTAAATTAGCAGCCTGTTTCAGGAAGGGTAGAACTAAGTATTATGAAGAAGACTGAAGACCTGGTTATTGCCATTGACGGACATTCATCCGGAGGGAAGAGTACGTTTGCCAAAGCCATTGCCGAAAAACTCGGACTTACCTATGTTGACAGTGGTGCCATGTACCGTGCAGTCGCAGTGTATGCGCTTGAAAATCAGATTATTGAACAGGGAGAAATCAGGCGCGAAAAATTGCTCGCTGAATTGGATGAAATTGGCATTGAGATACGTTTCAGTAAAACCCGTGAGCGATATGAAACCTGGCTTAACGGAAAAAATATTGAGGATGAGATCAGGGGTGTGGAGGTATCGAAATGGGCGAGTACAATCTCTGCAGTCCCGGAGGTGAGGGTCGCCATGGTTGACCTTCAACGGAAGATTTCTGAAAACAGGGGAGTGGTGATGGACGGTCGTGATATAGGAACTGTAGTTTTCCCCAAGGCGGATGTGAAAATATTCCTGACTGCTGCTGCAGAAGTTCGGGCCGAAAGAAGATACCGGGAAATGCTTGAGAAAGGTCTTTCGGTAAGTTTGCAGGAGGTACTTGATAACATAAACCTACGAGACCACCAGGACTCTACCCGTACAGCAAGTCCATTGAAACCAGCGGAAGATTCGTTGGACCTGGATAATTCGAAAATGACTCTTGAGGAGCAAATGGACTGGTTTGAAAAGCTACTCGAAAAAAAACGAGGCATATCCCGATGATACGGATTGATGTAGATGTGAGATCCGGTTTTTGTACCGGTGTGATCAAAGCTGTAAACGCCGCTGAGAACTACCTGGGCGATCATGAAAAACTGCAATCCCTGGGTGAGCTTGTGCATAACCCGGAAGAAGTGAACCGGCTTAAGGGTGTGGGACTCGATTCCATATCCTACGAGGAGTTTGACAAGCTACGGGATACTACCGTTCTCATCCGGGCACATGGTGAGCCGCCCGAGACTTTTCTTAAGGCAGGTGAGCAAAACATCCGGCTGATTGATGCTACCTGTCCAATCGTCCGTAATCTTCAGAAGAAAATCAGGGATACATATTCCGCTTCACGCGGGAAGGAGGGAAGCATTCTTATCTATGGAAAATCAAGCCATCCGGAGGTCAGGGCCTTACTGGGACAAACCGAAGGTAACGCTGTTGTTATGCGGGATCCCGGGGAATTGTCTTTCCTGAAACTGAAATCCCCTCTGTTCCTGTTTTCCCAAACCACCATGAACCCGAATGAATACCTGCAGTTCCAGGAAGTCCTGAAAACCCGAATGAAAGATGCAGGGATGAATCCCGATGAAGATCTTCAGGTTCATAATACGGTTTGCCCTCAGGTTTCCAACAGGGAAGATTACCTGAAGGAATTCGTTACCCATTATGACCTGGTACTGTTTATAAGCGGCAGAAAGAGTTCTAATGGGAAAGCCTTGTACGATATATGCAAGGAGGTCAATCCCAACACCATTTTTATAAGTAATCCTGAGGAATCAGACAGCAATGACCTTGAAGGGATCAAAAGCATAGGAATTTGCGGAGCCACATCCACACCAGGCTGGTTGTTAGAAGCCGTTAAGGGAAGACTTGAGAATCGGATAAATAGAACTGGTATTTAATAGAAACCTCCTGTTATTTTAATTTTAAATTGACTAATTTTGGCTTCCGAAATAACTGGCTAATCCAATAACATATTATTGATAATCAAATAGTAAATGGCAAAGATTAAGAAAATAGGTGTCCTTACTTCAGGAGGTGATGCTCCGGGAATGAATGCTGCCATCCGCGGAGTAACCCGTACTGGGGTATATAATCGTTTGAAAATAATTGGGATCCGTCATGGGTATGAAGGAATGATCAACGGACATTTCAAAGAATTGAAATCCCATAGTGTTTCTGATATTATTCAAAAGGGTGGAACTATTCTCAAGACAGCGAGGAGCAAGGCCTTCCGCACGGTTGAAGGCAGGAAGCAGGCCTATGAACATTTAAAAGCCGAGGGTATCCAGGCAGTTGTGGTGATCGGGGGAGACGGAACCATGGCGGGGGCAAGGAAATTTTCTGAGGAATATGATATTCCTTTTGTCGGAATTCCAGGAACCATTGATAATGATATATACGGTACTGATTATACCATCGGTTATGATACGGCATTAAATACTGTAGTTGATGCGATCGATAAAATCAGGGATACCGCAAGTTCCCATAATCGTCTGTTTTTCATTGAAGTTATGGGCCGTGATGCCGGTTTCATTGCATACCGCAGCGGAATTGCCTGTGGAGCTGAAGCCATTCTTGTCCCGGAAATGAAAGGACAGGTAGCCGGACTGAAGGATTATCTTGAAAAAGGATTTAAGCGGCGTAAATCAGCTAATATCATTATCGTTGCAGAGGGCGATGAATCCGGTGGTGCATTCGCCATCGCCAAGAAGGTTAAGAAGGATTTCCAGGACTATGATGTACGGGTTTCTATACTTGGACATATGCAACGAGGTGGAACACCTTCAGCTTATGACCGCGTGACTGCCAGCTTATTCGGACACGCTGCCGTCGGGGCCTTGCTCGATGACCAGAAATCCGTTATGATCGGAATGGATGCCAATGAGATTATCCATTGTACTTTCAATAAGGCTATTAAACAACACAAAACCGTTGACCTGGCAAAGATGGATATTGCAGAGATCCTGTCTGTTTAGCCCCAACAATGTTCGCCGAAGTAATTTTACCGGTCCCACTCCCAACAATCTTCACCTACCACATTCCTGATGGACTTGAGGTTCAGACCGGAATGCGTGTGCTGGTTCCCCTTGGAAGGCAGATCCGATACAAGGGAATGGTGATGCGGACCTTCGAAGAAGAGCCTGATATCAAAGGGATACGAGATATTCTTTCTGTATTGGATAGCTATCCCCTGGTGGATGATAACCAGATAAAATTCTGGCAATGGCTGGCCGAATATTATATGTGTACCCTGGGGGAGGTTTACCGGACTGCTATGCCAAGGGGACTGAAGGAGACCTATACCCCGAAGCTTGAAACCTATACCCAGGTTTCTAAAAAGTACCGTAAGGAAAAGTCCCTTAACGGGATTATGGATGAGCTGGCCAGAGCCCCGAAACAATTGCTGATACTGCAGAGGCTTGTGGAGTTGCTGATCGATGATGTTGGACTAGAGAAGGGGATTCAAAAATCAACACTGAGCAGGGGAATGGATTTCAGTGTCTCGGCATACCAGGGCCTCCTGCGCAAGAAGATCATCTCGGAATACAGCGAAAGAACTGTCCGAATGCCGGGAGAGGGGAGAGTTGAGGGAATTCCGGATTCCCTATCCAAACACCAGGAAACAGCCTTGAAGGAAGTTAGGCAAGGGTTCGAAAAAAAACAGGTTGTTCTGTTAAAAGGCATTACTTCCAGCGGGAAGACTGAGATTTATATTCACCTGATACGGGATATGCTAAAAATGAATCAACAGGTTCTTTATCTCCTGCCAGAAATTGCCCTGACCACCCAGATCATTGAAAGGCTTAACAAAGTGTTTGGGGACCAGGTAGGGATTTACCACTCCAAATATTCGGATGCAGAAAGGGTGGAAACATTCCTCAGATCACGTAAAAACACTTTTGGGAATGAGTACAAGGTTATTCTTGGAGCAAGATCTGCAGTGTTCCTTCCATTTCGTGACCTCGGTATGATCATTGTCGATGAGGAACATGAGCAAAGCTATAAGCAGGCAGATCCTGCACCACGCTATAACGCCAGGGATGCAGCCATTGTACTGGCAAAAATGCATGATGCAAAGGTCCTTCTCGGATCAGCCACACCATCCTATGAATCTTATTATAATGCCCGCTCAAAGAAGTTTGGACTGGTAGAATTAAACGAGAGATACGGGAAGATTCAGCCTCCGGAGATCATTCTGGCCGATCTGCGTGAGGCCTACCGTAAGAAAAGAATGATCTCCCACTTTACCCCTCAATTATTTGAGCTTATCAAAAAAACACTGGATGAGGGAAAGCAATTGATACTCTTCCAGAACAGGCGGGGCTTCTCTCCCTACATTGAGTGTTTTCATTGCGGATGGATTCCTCAATGCAAGGATTGTGATGTCAGTCTTGTATACCACAAACACTCAAGCAACCTGGTCTGCCATTATTGTGCATACACAGAGGGGATTCCGAAGCTATGTCCGGATTGCGGTGAAGGCAAGATGGTAACCAGAGGATTCGGAACTGAAAAACTCGAGGAAGAGGTAGAGATATTATTCCCGGACATAAACATCGGCAGGATGGATATGGACACGACCAGGAGCCGCAAAAAATATGAAAAGATCATTCGTGATTTTGAATTCGGTAATACCCGGATTCTTGTAGGGACACAGATTGTAACCAAGGGACTTGATTTCGATAATGTGGCAGTTGTCGGGGTTTTGAATGCCGATAATATGTTGAATTTTCCGGATTTCAGATCTTTTGAAAGAAGCTACCAGCTTATGTCCCAGGTCGCAGGCAGATCCGGTAGAAAAGGTCAAAGAGGTAAGGTGGTGATTCAGACCTCAAATCCTTCTCACCCGGTGATGGAACAACTACTAAATGGCGATTATCATAACATGTACCTGGGCCAGATGGAGGATAGGCAGGACTTTCATTACCCGCCCTATTACCGGCTGCTGAGAATAATTCTGCGCCATAACAATAAGGAAACTCTTGATAAGGCTTCCGCAAATCTGATTACCGAACTGCGAAAAAACCTGGCTTCTCAAGCAAGCAGTGCCCAAGCAGGCACTGCCCAACCGGAAGTTGAAATTCTGGGTCCACAATCCCCTGCGGTTGGCAGGGTACAACAGATGTATATTAATTACATTCTGATCAAGCTCCCGAGATCATATGAAATGGCAGCCCGGAAAGACTTGATAAGCAAGACAATGGAAAAAATCAGATCGGATAAACAGTATGGTAAATTGTTTATTATACCTGATGTTGATCCATTTTAATTGAAACAGGACGTATCCTTTAATCATTTGTTAATTAATTATTAAGGGCTAAGAACTTTCTTTGTTTCATGCAATTTTCAGTAGAAATGACAACTATAACAACTATGACAACTATGAAACTCAGAAGTCCATTATTCATAATTACATTACTGGCTCTTATTGTTTTTGCCTGTGGAGATGCTGATCTGAATAGCAGGAATCAAGATGCTCTGGTGGACTTTGTGGATCCTTTTATAGGTACCGATTACCATGGACATACTTTCCCGGGGGCCACTCTTCCCTTCAGTATGCTTCAGTTGAGTCCGGATACCAGGACCCTTGGCTGGGATGCATGTGCCGGTTATCACTACTCAGACTCTTCTATTCTGGGATTTAGTCACACCCACCTGAGTGGTACCGGAATTGGTGATTATGGTGACATCTTGTTTATGCCCTTTACCGGAACAGTACCGCTTGATGCAGGAAAAGTTGATAAGATTGATTCGGGATACCGTTCCAGGTTTAACAGGGAGACGGAAACGGCCCGACCGGGTTATTATAGTGTTGAACTGACAGATGATAATATTGATGTGGAGCTTACTGCTACACCACGGGCAGGTTTGCACAGGTATACCTTTCCTGAAGCAGAAAATGCCGGAATCCTGATAGATCTTACACATACCATTCACGGTCATCAAAATCCCCTGCACGAGATCAGGATTCTTAATAACCAGGAGATCCAGGGGCTCAAAGTTACCTCAGGTTGGGCAAAGAAGCATTATGTCTATTTCACTGCGAAATTTTCAAAACCCTTTGAGGCTGATTTGTTTCTTGACATGCAGTTGCAGGAGAATGTAAAAGAGATATCAGGTAGAAATGCAAAGGTCAGATTGAATTTCCAGACGGAGATGGGAGAGCAGGTAATAGCAAAGGTTGGGATCTCTGCGGTGAGCTTTGAGGGATCGGCCAAAAATCTGAACCAGGAGGTGACTGGATGGGAATTTGATCATATTAGTCAAATGGCCACGGAGGCCTGGGAGGAGCAATTATCGAAGATACGTATTGAAACTAATGATCTCAGCGAGAAGAGGACTTTTTATACTGCTTTGTATCATAGTTCCATATATCCAGGAGTCTATTCCGATGTGGATGGTACCTACAGGGGTATGGATCAGCAGATCCATTTCTCAGACAGCCCCAATTACACTGTTTTCTCCTTATGGGATACCTATCGTGCCCTGCATCCCTTGTTTACCATACTGAAGCCGGACTATAACCAGGAGTTGATCAGGTCCCTTCTTCGAAAGTACGATGAAGGTGGAATTTTACCTATGTGGGGACTTGCATCCAATTATACCGGAACCATGATCGGCTCACATGCGGTATCGGTGATCGTAGACGCCTATATGAAAGGACAGCGTGACTTCGATACAGAGAAGGCCCTGGAAGCAATTGTTCATTCAATGGCCTATGATACCATTAAGGAGATCAACTATCCTTCAGAAAAGGTAAGGGGCAAACTGATGCCTAAAGCGAAGCTTTACGAAGAGAAATATGGCTTTATTCCATGTGACCTGGAAAATGCATCGGTATCCAGGGGTTTGGAGTTTGCCTATAACTACTGGGCCATTGCTACAATGGCCAGCGATATGGGTGAGGAGGATATGGCCACAGAGTTTTTCGAGAAGTCAAAACGATACCTTACATATTTTGATGCCGGGACAGGATTCATGCGTGGAAAGAATCTGGATGGAAGCTGGAGCGAGCCCTTCCATCCCAGGTATTCGGCCCACGGGGCAACACCTTATGTGGAAGGAAATGCCTGGCAATGGACCTGGTATGTGCCTCATGATGTGAAGGGTCTGATTGATCTGATGGGTGGTCGTGAAGCTTTTTCCATCAAACTTGATTCTCTTTTTACCACTACATCCGAAGTACTGGGGGAGGAACAGTCTGTCGACATTAGCGGATTAATTGGTCAGTATGCCCACGGAAATGAGCCCAGTCACCATATTGCTTATCTATTTAACAATGTTGACCAGCCCTGGAGAACCCAGGAGCTGGTATCAGAAATCCTGGATCAGTTTTACAGTGATCAACCCGACGGTCTGGTCGGGAACGAGGATTGTGGACAGATGTCTGCCTGGTACATATTAAATTCCATGGGATTCTATCCCATCTGTCCCGGTGATAGCCGATACTCCATCGGCCGGCCTTCATTTGATAAAGTTGAGCTTGAAGTGACAGGTGGACAGCTTTTTACTGTAATCGCTGAGAACAGGTCAGAATCCAATCCATACGTTCATGAGGTACGTCTTAACGGAGTAAAACTTACAGAACCCTATATAAACCACGCTGATATTGAAGCAGGTTCTACCCTGACATTTATTATGGGACCTACAAAGGGCGTGTTCTGGAATTAGTTGTAGATTAGCTAGTTATTCTCAATAATCTCATTGAAGCTTAAGGAAAACTCTTCATCATAGAGCCCGCTGTATTCTTTGATAAACTTCGAATAAGCTTTTTTGGCCAGACTATGCTTTCCCTGCTTTGTCAGCACTCTGCATTGAATTTTAAGGGCCTCTTCACTGACAGCATCAAAAAGAAAGATACAATTTGTCAGATGCAGCTGAAATTCTGAATTATTCTGGGAACGGTCAATATAATTAAGGAAGGTGTCGATAATAAAGTTTGATGTTTCAGACTTGAATGTATCCAGCCATTCGGCATTTGTATTATTGAGAAAGGGACTGTTCCTGGTGATCGACATCAGACTGTCGATGTCTTCCCTGGAAAGTTCAGTTTTTTGACTAACTATTTGAAGATATTCAAAATAGTCTATGTAAAGCCGGGTGGGATCAAATTCAAATTTCCAGTAGCCGGTATCTTTTGAGATGAAGGCTGTATCCAGTTTCTCGAGCAGAGATTTCAGTTTTACAATATTCACTGCCCGGTTATTTCTTGCACTTTCAACAGATTTGTCAAACCAGAAAGTTTCATACAGTGTATTGGAAGAGACCCCTCTATTGTCTCGCAAGGAGTGTAGCAATATGAACAGAAATAGTTTTTTTGCCAGTGGGGTAAAATGTCTCGTGATGTCTTTTCCATTTTTATCTATGACCTGGAATCCTCCGAAAAGGACAATGGAGTTCTTCTTAATCTTTTGGATGGTTTGCCGGGATTTAGCAATCTGTTTACTTTTGGAAGTACTGCGGCCTCGCTTTCGGAAGTAAAACAAGATGGAGGAAGCAATTAGCAGTATTGCAGCAATGATGTAAAGGGCAAGATAGGACTTACCTTTTTCTTCAACCCTGCCAGCCTCAATAGTATGGGCCTGTGGTGGAAAGGAAATGGAGTGCAGGGAAAGCGCTGTTTTACCATTGGAAGAATACCTTGAAACTGCAACCAGGACATTTGATTGTTTGCTGAAATGAAGATTTGCGAAGGAGTTCACGTCCAGAAAACTATAATCGATGTTATTCCCGAGTTCAATGATTTCCGGGCTCTCCAGGGAGATCCGGACCAGTTGAAGTCTGTTGTCAAATTGAAACTTGGGATAATAAAGGGCATACATTTTATTGGCATCATCAAAAACTACCGAATTCGCAAAGCAGAATCCTGCAGAGGTATTCCGGAACTCATACACCCTGGAAAATGTGCTGTCCGCCAGGGAGAAACTGATTATTTCGTAATAATAGTCCGGACTCTCAGATTGTTTACCGCTCTCACTGCCAAAACCACCAATAATATAGATCAGGCTGTCGCCGGGGTTGAATCCTGAACCTGCTAGTTACCTGGGATGAAAATTTCCTTTGTAAGCAAGGCTGTCAAAATGTTTCATTTCCGGATTCCATGCCAGCATTGAGTTTTTGTACATGTATTGACCATAGCCACCAAAGGCCATAATGGTTCCATCGGGACTTACAAAATGGTTGTGTTGCCAGTAATTAGTCTCTTCCAGCTTACCTGGAAAAGAAGGGGACCACTTTCGGGTCTCAAAATTAAAACTGGAGAGATAATGGTTGCCTAAGGAATACAACAGCAGTCTGTTGGATATTGTATCAAAGATCAATTGATTTGAACCTTCAATAGGAGGTGGTGATTCCTGAGCAATGCCTCTTATGCCATCTTCAATTAGGTTGTATATGTAGAGAGAATCCATTGAAAGGATGTAAAGATCATCATTTCGAGGGTCAAAGGTGCTTTTTACTTCACCCTTTATTTCCAATTCCAACAGCTGCATCCATGTATTGTGTTCCTTCAATAACCATCTAGGGTTAATGGCAATTCCATTGTCTCCCTCAGGAACAGAATGGGCAATGTTCCCATCCGTTTCATTCAACGGCCACTTGCAGCTGCTACCTTCATCACAAATCAATTCAACATCCCGAAGAATCATGGCCGGTACATCTGTTGAAGAAAAATTTCCAAAAGAATTGGCCCCGAAGATCAATCTGAAGCCCTCATTTTCATCAAAACCGTACAATTCATCTACCAGTACCTGATCATTGATGAAACAGGAAACCTGATGGTTTTTGAAATCCAGTTCAAAGCTGAATTTTATCCAATTCTTTTGCAATTTCTCAATTGGAATATGGAATGCTATTTTACTGGTCTTATCACCAAGAATCAATTCAAAGTTATTCGGGTTCCCGGGTACGATGCTGTGGATCAGATCAATATTTCGATTTCCAATGATTAAGCGGAAAATATAGCCGAAATAGGTTTCATGCTTCGGATCAAGACGGAGCTGGAATTGAAGATCAAGATTTCTTTTAAGATCATGAGCGCCTTCAGGTGTTAAAATGAGACCGGACCTCTGGTCAAGCACGAAATCATGTGCGGAAAACTGCATCCCATAATACTGTGCGGAGAGCGTCATACAGACAGTTGCAAAAGCAATCATGAACAGCAATCGCATCCTGATATATTGACGTTTGCTATGCACAGAACTTCGGTTCACCTTGCGATTGGATTTAGTAATAATTCCAGACTAGATAGAGACGAAGGTGGCGTATTTTTACTAGAAATCCAAGATTCTGGTCTGCCGGCTGCTTGGCAGCTCCAGCATCCAAAAGGAATGTGCCTGAGGTGGCTATATTAAGATCAATTTCCTGGTTTGCCTGTATAAGATGTTGTTTACCTGAATAAAATACACTCCTGTTTTGAGGTTTGAAAGATCAATATTGATATTTGTTCCCTCCGCCAGATAAACATTGCATAGTTCCCCATTAATGTTAAAAATGTATATTTGATTTTGTCCCTCAACTGAAAGTCCTGTAAGAGAAATGTAATTTCCTGGTGCCGGGTTGGGAGTGATCTGGAAATTTATCATATCTGCAGTGAAAACTGCTTCAGGTTGGTACATAACAGTAT
>JAUUZM010000197.1 GCA_030589965.1 Bacteroides sp. | reverse complement strand
CTTTCTTTTAAAGTCCAAAGCATAGAAATTCAGTTGTCCTGCATCTGTGATATGCCCATTTTTAAATTCGGATGAGGTTCTCACATCAAGCAGAACTCCACTGCTTCCCGATATCAGTTTATGAAACTCCTGAGAATTTACCTGAATCACGGATGCTTCCTGAGCCTCCATTTCTGAAATAAGGGGGTAGAGGCAAAGAATAATGAGAACTCGAAACATAATTAGATGAGCTTATTTGTATATAAGGGATGAGTCGAAATATATTCAGACAATTAAGTCTGATTTTTTTTAAATCCCGGTTAACAATCTGTTAAATCTTTAATAGGTATAGTGGGAGGTGGTTAAATTAAAGATGGGGTAGAGTATTCGAAGGGGGGAAATCAATTCTGGAGTTTATTATTGATCAGCTTTTTAAGTTCATCCACATCAACCTCCTTGGCAGAAATGGGTTTCTGGTAATTAAGATGGTTTTCGATAAACAGGTTTTGTTTTTCGTAGCGCCGGCATGCATCACACATCATTTTATGTGCTTTCAACTGGTATTTTTCCCTGGTTGAAAGACGAACATGAATTTTTTTCTCAAGCAATTCTGTTGCCTTGAGACAGGAAAGGAATAATTTATTCATGAATCGTTTAAACATCTTACTATTTCTTAAACCAGTTATTTTCTATGCATTCCCTGAGCTGTAACTTTGCCCTATGCATTATCTGCCAGTAATTAGACGTAGTGATTCCAAGATCCTGACAAATTTCTTCTGTTTTTTTTTCCTGCAGGTATTTTAATGTGATGCATGCGTTCCAGTTATCGGGAAGATTTGAGATGCATTTCCTTAACACAGATTGAAATTCGATATCATCCAGCAGGTTGGTTTCCTCTTCATTCCATTCCCGGGGTTTGCTGTTACCCAGCCATTCTCCGTTCGTATTGAATACAGAAGATAATTTCTCTTCATCAAGCCTAAGCGGTTTATTAACCTTCCTCCTGTAATGATCAATAATCTTATGATTAAGAATTGAAAAGAGAAATGTCTTTGGCGAGCTGTCCCCTCGGAAACCATCAAGTTTCTCAGCTGCTGCCATAAAGGTATCCTGCACAATATCCCTTGACAGCTCTTCATCTGATGTTTTATGAAGTGCCCAGGAAAACAAGTCGGAGGTATAGCTCTCTACCCATCCGGCCAGATCTTGTGAATTGTCTGATGGCATTGCAGGAGTAAGATACGAAAACCGGAGAATTTTATGCTTTTGCCAGGGCTTCCAGAATCCGGGCAGGGGTCAGGGGTTGCTGATAGAGCCTGGCACCTGTGGCATCAAAAATGGCATTTGCTACGGCTCCTCCCATACAGATAATAGCAGGCTCTCCTCCTCCCTGGGGTGGATCATCCTGAGCGTCGATCAGGACAACCTCGATTTGGGGAGTCCAGCTGAACTTTGGTATTTCATAGGTATCAAAATTCCGGGTCAGCATCTTACGGTTCTCGAATTCAATTTCCTCAGTAAGTGTATATCCTAGTCCCATAATAACACATCCTTCGGCCTGTATGATGACTCCCTGGGGATTTACTACCAGTCCCATGTTCTGCGAAACCACCGCTCTTCTGACCTGAACATGCCCGCTTGCTTTATCAACGTCGATCTCTACAAACACAGCCACATAGGTTCCGGCATCAATTCCGCAGGCAATTCCATATCCTCTTCCACTTGGACCTTTAGCCGGTGTCCACCCAAACTTTTCAGCGCCTGCTTTCAGGACCTTAGTCATTTTCTCATCTTTTTCCAGGTGATCCAGACGAAATTGAAGAGCATCCTTCCCTGCTGCTGCTGCCATAAGTTCCATATGGGATTCCCTGGCAAAGGTATTGGTGTTGTTGCTTGGTCCCCGCCAGGCTCCGGTGTGAAAGGGATGGAGAGTGACATTGCGTGGGGCGTTGTTTTGATTGGTTAGCTGATTGGGAATATCATAGAAAGTCGTGGCACCTCTTCTTCCTCCGGCATATAGCTGGTAGTCCCACATGGCAATCTTCCCATCCGCATCGAGTCCAGATTCAATTATTATTGTTGCTGCAGGTCTCAGGCGGTCAAACATGAATTCTTCTTCCCTGGTCCAGGTCAACTGAATGGGCTTTTTTGTCTTTTGGGCGAGTAAAGCCACTTCTGTAGCCTGTGGATTATATATTTTTCCGCCAAAACCTCCACCCGTGAAGATTTGCATCATACGCACATTTTCTTTTGAAATTCCCAGTGCTTCAGCCACATCTTCCTGGGTTGGGTACGGGGTTTGGCAGGAGGCCCAGATCTTAAGTTTCTCTCCTTCAAAAACTGCTGTTGCAGTATGGTTTTCAATGGGTGCATGAGCAATATACGGATCATGGTACTCCTGAGAGAAATTCTGCGTTGAGTTTTCCTTGCCCTTGTCCAGACTACCTTTAGTTTTGAGTTCTCTTACCTCGGTTCCATTTTTAACCAGGTGGTCGAAAATGTTTTTATCATCGACCTCCATGGTCTCCTCTTCCCATTCAGCTTTCACTTTGGAAATAGCCACATCAGCAATATCTCTGGATTCATGAATTACTGCCACCATATCCCCTGCCTCAACAATTTCAACTCCCTCGATGGCTTCAGCGCCTGAAGTGTCAATGCTGAGCATTTTGGCCCCCAGGGAAGGGGGGCGAACAATTCTGGCGAACATCATACCCGGCAGTTTCATATCTCCCGAATATTTCGCTTGCCCGGTAACTTTAAGTTCTGCATCCACATGCAGCCTGGAATTGCCCATGACCTTCATTTCTGAGGCTTTTTTCATGCTGGGTTTTCCGGTAACAGTTTCAAGGATTTCTTTACCCTGAGTGAGGTCAGCGTAAGATATATTCCTGGTATTATCCGTTTTCAGTGAAACGATCCCGTCAATCACCTGAAGCTGCTCCGGGACGAGTTGCGAGTTATTGGTGGATAGTTCAGCTGCCGCCATTTTTAATAAAATAGCCTTGGCTTCTGCAGCAGCTGCCCGCATGGCCTGTCCGTATTTACGGGTTGAAAGGGAACCGTATGTTCCCTGGTCATATGGACAGAGTAGGGTATCACCCATAATAATATCCACACTTTCCAGGTTTACATCCAGCTCATCAGCAAGCATCATAGGCAATGAGGTAATGGGTCCCTGTCCCATTTCAATTTTCCCGGTAAAAAGGGTCACCCGGCCATCTTGACCAATTTTCAGGTAGGCATTCACGCCACCTTTCTCATCTGCTTCTGCAGCGCAGGATCCCAGCAGGGTCATGTCGCTTACGGCAAAGGCAATAATTAATCCCCCGCCTAGTTTCCTCATAAAATCCCTGCGGTCCATTTCCCAGGGATTATTCATATCCTTTGAAAGGAGTTCGGTTATTCTATCTTCCCTTTTCATATCTTCACCCCTCCTTTCATCTCAATACCTGCCATCTGGATGGATTCGATGATCCTTCCATATGTACCGCATCTGCAAAGATTTTCTTCCATGCCTTCAATAACTTCCTTCCGTGATGGCTCAGGATTTTTAAGCAGTAGTCCAACTGCATTCAAAATCATGCCCGGGGTACAATAACCGCATTGCTGGGCATCATTTTTAATGAAGGCTTTCTGGACGGGATGTAGTTCCCCGTTTTTTGCAAGTCCCTCAATAGTAGTCAGCTTTTTCCCGGCGGCATCGCTGACCGCGAGCATACAGGACCGGACAGGCTCATCATCCAAAAGGATGGTACATGAACCACAGAATCCGAGTCCGCACCCAAACTTGGTGCCTGTGAGTCCGAGCTCATTTCGAAGCGCCCACATAAGGATGGTGGACGGATCAATTTCGAGTTTCGTCGGTGTCCCATTTAGTTCAAGCTGAATGGTTTCAATCATATCCCTAGTTGTTTAAGTTCGTTCTGGTAATCTTGTTCGGTATCTATATCCCTGAGTATCTCAGAATTCTCTGTTTCCATTTCCTCTAAGTCATACGGGTGGTTTTCAAGAATGTCCCTCAAAGACTGATCAGAAGTAAATTCGAGGATCTCTTTAAAATACCTGGAGCCGATCAGAATGGGATGCCCCCTCTTTCCCTGGTGAGAAGCAATCAGAATTTCCTTATCCGTATGTTTGTACCGGGTAATCATTTTGTCCATTACTGAAGATGAAATCATTGGCTGATCCCCAAGCAAGACCATGACTGCTTCCGTGGTTTCGGGCAAGGATTTTAATCCGCACTGAACCGAAGACAACATTCCTTCCTCATAATTTGTATTTAGAAGGTTCTGGGTATTCAATCCCTGTATCTTGTTGCTTAGGGCTTCATTGTCTGAGCCAAGCACCACATATGTCTGGCTCAAAGCCGAATTATTGACCTGCTTGATCACCGTTTCAATAATGCTCTTTTCACCAAAGGGAAGAAGCATTTTTGGTTTTCCCATTCGTGTGGACATTCCCGCTGCCAGGATGATGGCAGGGATATGATGACTTTTGCCGGCCGGTTTATTCTGGTTTCTGACCTGAACCAGCTGGGCTGCTATACTTATGGCTATCTCCTGGACTGTTTTGGATCCGATTTCGAGTCCAATTGGAGCATGCACCCGTTTGATTTCTTCCTCTGTTGCCCATCCATTATCCTGGAAATTCTCCATCATCAGGCGGATTTTCTTTTTACTCCCGATCATGCCCAGGTATGGAATATCCTCGTTGATGCAGGCCCTGAGAGCCTCCCCATCATCCCGGTGTCCACGGGTCACAACTACTATATACGATTCTCTGGTTTTAGGGATTTTCTCTATGGCTTTTCCGATGGGTGATACGATAATTTGATCAGCATCCGGGATGTTTTCGGGCTTGGCATATTCGGCCCTGTCGTCGATTACGCATACTTCAAAATCCAGGAGGCGGGCCTGGTGGGCAAGGGCTTTTCCTATATGTCCGGCACCTGCAATATATAGTTTGGGCAATGGAAAAACCGGTTCCAGGAAAACTGAAAGGGGTTCTGATGATTTCAGGTAAATGCAGGATTTTTTTTCAAGGGAAGAAGATATTTCGTTCAGAATCTCTACCGGCAAATCCGGAAACTGCCCAGGTTTAACTTCTCCTGATTCAAGCCAGAATCTTTCGATTTCAACTGTATCATTCTCCCGGGCTTTGGTAGTATCATCCTCCTGGGCGCTTATTTCATTCCCCCGGATCAGGGTTGCGAGTATACCTGATTTGCCAATGGATAGGGAATTTTGAAGATCTCTGAATGTCTCCTTGCTTTGCGAGGGGTCGACATCCATAAGCAGAAGGGCTGTACCCCCGCAAATAGCCCCTTCCACGGAAGTGATATCCCCATCGAGATCATAGGGATAAAGCAGGGAATTCTGAGGGGAGGAAAGGGTAGTGGATTTTGATGTGGCATTGCCTTCGAGAACTCCACCTCCCAGGGTGCCAGAGAGAAGAGCACCGTCAGAGAAAAGGGCAGATGCACCCGGGACCTGCGGGACGGATCCCTTGGTGGAGAGGAGGGTGGTGAGCACCAGGGGTCGGGTTTTATCCAGTTCCTCCAGGAGTCTATGAAAGATCCCTTTCACGATACGATCATTCGGAACAGGAGAACGAGGACGAGGGCAGTAGCCATGGTCATGGGTGAAAGGGCTGCACGAAGGAAGCTGTTTTTAATGCGGAGGTCGAGATTATCCAGGGAGCTGCGAATTCTTACTCCGGCTGTGAATCCAAGTGGGACCATCAGGGCCGAGAAGGCTATGGCCAGGGGGGCAAAGAATACGGAAAGCGGTACTATGGTATTAGGATACACACAGGCAGGAACGCCGGTAGCATATTTTACCAGTGGGAACATGGCGACCGCGATAAGGGCGGAACCACCTCCCAGCAGGGCTCTTGATCGCATTGATTTCCAGGAGACCTGTCGAAAAATGGCGATCAAAACAATGAATGCCACACCCTCGAGAAGAAACGCAAAAATCGGATTCCCGATGGCACCATGCATGACAGGCAGGGAGAGCAAAACGGCATCAAAAAGTTTAAATACCGATGCGATTAGAACGCTTAGTATTGGGGTCAGATAATTGCCTGATGCTACCCAGGCCGCTGCGATAAAGAACAGGGCAACACCTGTCATCAGTGATCCTGACATCATGTGTGCACAACTTTTTAGTCCGGCGCCAAGGGCTACTTCTCCGAATCCCCATGCGGAACCGATTATCAGTGCATAGGCAAGATGGATCTTGGTAAATTGCTTATTCATAGCTGTATTATAATTTGGGTATTCAAGTTAGGGCAATCTTTACTTAGAGTCAATAAATATTAAGGTTGGACATCGACAAGCTATTAAACAG